>CAMXWX010000087.1 GCA_947252975.1 uncultured Gardnerella sp. | reverse complement strand
TTAGACCAAGCGGCAACCACGTCCACACGCCTGGAGCGGATTTACGAATGTAGCCTGCGCGCTGCATAAGTTTTGCGGAAGTCACGTCCGCATCTGCTGGATCTTCGCGCAGCGTACGAAGAAACAGTTTAGACATACGAAGTACATTAGAACCCATGCGTTCCAATCTATTTGCGCATGAGGACATAAACACTTGTTTATGCTACTAAACAAACTCACAATACGTAATTTTAAACTAAAACTCGTTATCGAAGGAAAATTCGTCATTATCTGCATAATTGACAGCGCCAAAAATGTCAAACTCTTGCTGATCGGCAGAATCGCCATTTGCCTTACCAGCTTCAAACGCGCGAACGCCATCGCTTGCAAGAATCTCACTAGCTCGTTTAGAAGCTTCGCGCAAAGATCCATCTAGTAGCACAGCATCCGCGCAAACGCTAAACGCGCGGTCATTAATGCCCTCTAAATAAAGTCCACTCAAATTTTCCACTCTAGAAAGCGCAACGTAGCCCATTCCAGGCGCAAAAGTGCGGCGCAAATCCATAACAGCACTATCAAGCGTCATTCCTTGCGACTTATGAATCGTAATTCCCCATGCGCATCTAAGTGGCACTTGATTTACGCTAGCAAGAACCGTTTCGCCATCCGTCATCTCCCAAGCAGCAGGCTTAAGAGTAACAATATTGCCGTTTTCAAACTCAACAATTGGCCAGCCACCTTTGGATTCAGGTGCAAATCGCAATACGCGTCCAACAGAGCCATTCACATATTGCTTATCTTGGTCATTTCGCAAAGCCATTACAGCCGCACCAGCCTTTAGCACAAGACGCTCAGGCGCAAGCATGTTCTTTTTTAAGCGCTCTACAAGATTTTTAGGCCCAGCTTCCGTTGCTACGAATTCGTGAGGCTCCGCATCAATCGCAGCAAGTTGCACATTATTTAAGCCGTCCGCTTGCGCGTTTGTTGGAAAAAGATGAACCGAAACTTCGCTATCTTGAGGATATTCGCCAAGTCGACTAGCAAGAACTTGCTTATCTTCATCGCTCACTATGCCACTTCGAATATCCGTTAAAACGCTAAGAAGCTTGCCATCATCTTGCCTGTGTTGCTCTGTTAAATAGCACACAACAGGTTTTAGAGAATCCCACGCAAACGATTCCGTAATATAGCCTTCGGGATTTTTGCCAGCAGCAGCATACTTTTCGCGTGACGTAATAAACTCGGGGCTAGGCTCGAATACGTCGCGATTTCGCGTAGACGTGCTAACTGGCGGCAGCTGGAAGAAATCGCCAGAAACCACCACTTGCAGTCCGCCAAAAGGCAAATCATTTTTGCGCACCTTGCGGCACACTTCGTCAACCATGTCGAAAAGCCAAGCGTGAATCATGGAAACTTCGTCCAACACAAGCACATCCGTGGCTTTTATGCGCTTTCCTCGCCGAGCTCTAATGGTTTTAAGAAGCGAATCGGTAAGCGCGTTTGCAACGCCTGTTCCACTCCACGAGTGAATGGTTTGGCCGTTCAAATGCGTTGCTGCAATGCCCGTTGAAGCCGTTACTGCAACGCTTAAACCGTTCTCGCGCATTGAGCGCACAGCACGATTTAGAACATACGTTTTTCCCGACCCAGGAGCGCCTGTTAAGAACACGCTTGCGCCTGCGTTTATTATTTCTAACGCTTCCGATTGCTTCATTGGCAGCACCCTTTATTTGCGCTATTTGCGCTATTTGCGCATTTACGTTTAATGCGTTTATTACGTTTAATGCGTTTAATAATCACGCTTTGTTTAATAATCGCGCTTTTCTGCGGAATTTACATCTTCTAGTGCTTCACCGCGGCGCTCGTAGTCGCGAAGCAAGCTCGTGCTCTCAATGTGTTGTGCTCCCGCTTTTGCCTGGGATTCGCTTGGTCCTGGAGCTGGAACGAACATCATATCGCGGTAGTAGCGCAACTCGTCAATCGACTCAATAATATCCGCGAGCGCACGGTGGCCGCCGTGTTTTGCTGGCTTATTGCGGTAAACATCTGGGTAAAGTCTGCGCGAAATCTCCTTCAACGTGCTTACGTCGATTACGCGGTAGTGCAGATTTGCCATTAAATCTGGCATGTAGCGGTCGAGGAATTTTTTGTCGGATCCAACAGAATTTCCAGCAAGATGCGCTTTTCCTCGCTCTGGCAAAAAGCGCTTTACGTACTCAACAACCTGCTTTTGTGCTTCTTCTAGAGGCAAACCGTTTTTATTCCACTCGTCAACAAGACCAGAAGATGTGTGCATATTGCGCACAAAATCGTTCATATGAGCCACAGCAGCATCGCTTGGCTTAATCACTAAATCAATGCCATCGTCTAGAACTTTCAAATTAAAGTCAGTTGGAACTACAGACACTTCGCATAATTCATCGTGGAAAATATCGAGACCAGTCATCTCGCAATCAATCCAAATTAAACGCGATTCCTCCGGCGTAAACGTAAGATCTTCCTTAGCTTCTGCCATTTTCGTTCCTTTCCTAATATTTTTTTGAACCCATCAGCCTACATCTTCCCAACGACGACTAACAGCTAAAATCACATCTCTGGCATATCAGAAAGTGAAATTCTAGA
>CAMXWX010000086.1 GCA_947252975.1 uncultured Gardnerella sp. | reverse complement strand
CACAGCAAATTTTTCTTCGTGTACCTAGCACGAAGGAGAAGAAGAAAGGAAAAATATTATGTTGAATAAGAAGGCTATCGCCGCATTCGCTGCTGGCGCCACCCTCCTCTCCGGTTTCGCTTTTGCTGCACCAGCAATGGCTGATAGTGCGAATTTACCTCAAACAGCCATTGAGAATGCTAAGAAGCAGGAAAAGGCTGATGCAGCTGAGTTGGCTAAAAAAGTTGAAGAGAACAAAGCTAAGGAAAATAAGGCAGTTTTAGATAATCTCGATAAGTCCAAGGCTTTTGACAACTTCCTTAACGGTTCCGAAAAGGGAGACATTGTAAATGGTTCTTTGGGCACCTTGAATGGTCGTGGTGCTGCAGAGGTTTCAGCAGCTAGGTCCAAGGCTAATGAAGCTACTGCTGCTTTGAATGCTTTGAAGGCTAAGTGGGCTGATATGTTGGCTCAGGCTGATTATCTTGACGCTGAAGGTGAACATGAAGCTGCTGCTGCTTTGCGTAAGGCTTACTACACTAATGTTCCATTCTTAGATAGTATTTCTGCTGCTACTAAGAATGAGAAGGAAGCCAAGGATGAGCTTGCTAAAGCTGAGAAGGCTTACAAGGAAAGTAAGGAACGCTTTGCTAAGTTCTTGAACAATCTTGGTGGCAAGAAGGCTGATGTTAAGAAGTCTGATAAGAAGGCTGATAAGAAGGCTGCTGCTAAGACCCCAGTTGCTGCTGCTCCATTGGCTAAGACCGGTGCTGCTGTAGCTTTGGCTGCTGTTGCTGCTTCCGTGCTTGCTGGCATGGGTGCTGCTCTTCGCAAGATTCGTCACTAAGCTGTTAGCACATTAAGTGTGTTGATTGTTTAATGATTTGTGAGCGTGCTGTATGTAAGTATGGTGCGCTCACTTGTTAAATCTTTCACTCAACGTGCCGTAAATACTGTTCAGTGTTTTGCGGCGAGTTGCTTGTAGGCTGTTTCATAATTTTACTGTTTTGCCAGATCTCTTTCTTGACAGTGGGATTGTGGTATGGTTTGTGAGTGGGACTGTTGAGTGTAAGGCTGGTTTATTTTTAGGGAGATAGGCCAGTTTATTAAGGGCTTGGGTTTAGTGCTTTTATTTGGTACTTATTCTCCGAGCCCTTTTCTTTGTATTTACGTACTTATTTACTTACCTGCTTACCTACCTATCTACTTAGGCACTTACTCTTTTTGCTTTTCCTATTCTTTCTTATACTTGAATCATTAAAGGAAAATAAATAGTTTTCTTAGTTATTTAGATTATTTTGCTTATGGATAGGTGGTGTTTCATGTTACAGACAGAGCAACTTATAGATAAGCTAAAAGGTAAGGGTGTTACTTTTCAAAAATGTACAATTAAGGATGCTATTTCATTTTTGAATGAGCATAATTATTATGTTAAGGTCACTGCCTATAAAACCAATTTTCATAAGCATAATGGTAAATATGTGGGTCTTGATTTTATGGCTCTAAAAGATTTATCTACTATTGATATGTATTTACGACGTTGGATTATTAGTGCAAGTCTTAGCGTGGAACATTCTTTAAAAGTTAATATATTAAAAAATATACAAGAAAAAAATATTGATGAATTCAGTATAGTAAGTGAATATATCGCAAAGTATCCACGCATTATAACAGAGCTTAATAACAGACGTTCTACTGCGTATGTAAAGACTATATTGGGTAAATATACTCACCCCAAGTATCCTATATATGTTTTTCTGGAAGTGATTCCATTTGGAGAATTTGTTAATTTTTATAAGTATTACTGTTCAAAGTATGAATATAATGAATTTAATTGTACATTGTTGGATAGCATAAGGAATATACGAAATGCTGCCGCTCATAGCAATTGTGTTATTCATGATTTAACGAATAAAGATGGTTTTTACAATAGTTATTTAGCTTCTAGACTTGTTGAATTATTGCCTGATATAAGAAAAAGGACTATTCAAAACCGATTAAAAAATAACTGTGTGCAAGATTTTATTTCGCTGCTTATTGCGGTGGATGATGTTATAAAAAGTGAGGATTTGAAGAATCATTGTTTACAGGAAATCAAGGAATTGTTTGACGGTAGGATGATTACTAATAGGGACTTGTATAAGTCGTCTACATCAGTGCAACAGATGTATGCTTTTTGTAAAGAGATTGTATATAATGTACAGCCATCATAGTAATTTATTAGATACGATTTGAAAACGAAAGTTTTGCGGGCGATGCATTTATGCGTCGTCCGATTTTTTTATTTGCTGGGCTATAGGCCAAGAAGCAGTATTGCTTTTGTATGAACGTAGAGGAACTGCCGCGCGTGTTATGTAAAAGTGGGTTGTTGGCGTGTCGCGTGGGAGTGGCTATATTGCAACGGTTTTGCGGCTGGTTGGGGGAGTATTCAGGAGTTTCCTGAGAGTTTTCTGGGAAAAATCTTTAAAAACCTTGAAATTGACATTTTTACGAAAAATAATGCGTAATACTGTATTTTTTACTTTTAAAAATAGTTTGACTGAAATATTTTCGTAAAAATATGAATGTTTTTTGTTAATGAGTTGTGTGTCTGCTCTTGACTTTTTCGAACGGGGGGGGGGTATGTTAATAGCAAACGCCGGTCAGTCCTAGTTTGACGGGTGTGT
>CAMXWX010000085.1 GCA_947252975.1 uncultured Gardnerella sp. | reverse complement strand
ACAGGTGATATGACAGTATTTTCGAAATATGAAGAAATAGTCAAACCACAACCAATAGCAAAAGTAACCTTTAAAGATGGCGACAAGGCATATGCGATTGTTGAGGCACGTGTGAATAAGTCCATTAATGGTGATGATTTGAAAGACCAAAGCATGCCCGCTGATCCAAAGAAAGACGGATATAAATTTACAGGTTGGGTTGATGGTAATGGTAAAGTCTTTAACGGCGATACTGTAGTTACAGGTGATATGACAGTATTTTCGAAATATGAAGAAATAGTCAAACCACAACCGATTGCCAAAGTAACCTTTAAAGATGGCGACAAGGCATATGCGATTGTTGAAGCCCGTGTGAATAAGTCAATTAATGGTGATGATTTGAAAGATCAAAGCATGCCCGCTGATCCAAAGAAAGACGGCTACAAATTTACAGGCTGGGTTGATGGTAATGGTAAAGCATTTACTGGCGACACAGTAGTCACAGGTGATATGACAGTATTTTCGAAATATGAAGAAATAGTCAAGCCACAACCAATAGCCAAAGTAACCTTTAAAGATGGCGACAAGGCATATGCAATTGTTGAAGCACGTGTGAATAAGTCAATTAATGGTGATGATTTGAAAGATCAAAGCATGCCTGCTGATCCAAAGAAAGACGGCTACAAATTTACAGGCTGGGTTGATGGTAATGGTAAAGCATTTACTGGCGACACAGTAGTCACAGGTGATATGACAGTATTTTCGAAATATGAAGAAATAGTCAAACCACAACCAATAGCAAAAGTAACCTTTAAGGATGGCGACAAGGCATATGCGATTGTTGAAGCCCGTGTGAATAAGTCAATTAATGGTGATGATTTGAAAGATCAAAGCATGCCCGCTGATCCAAAGAAAGACGGATATAAATTTACAGGTTGGGTTGATGGTAATGGTAAAGCCTTTAACGGCGATACAGTAGTCACAGGTGATATGACAGTATTTTCGAAATACGAAGAAATAGTCAAACCACAACCGATAGCCAAAGTAACTTTTAAAGATGGCGACAAGGCATATGCGATTGTTGAAGCTCGTGTGAATAAATCCATTAATGGCGATGATTTGAAAGATCAAAGCATGCCCGCTGATCCGAAGAAAGACGGATATAAATTTACAGGTTGGGTTGATAGTGCAGGTAAAGCATTTACTGGTGATACTGTAGTCACAGGTGATATGACAGTATTTTCGAAATATGAAGAAATAGTCAAGCCACAACCAATAGCCAAAGTAACCTTTAAAGATGGCGACAAGGCATATGCGATTGTTGAAGCCCGTGTGAATAAGTCAATTAATGGCGATGATTTGAAAGATCAAAGCATGCCTGCTGATCCTAAGAAAGATGGCTACAAATTCACAGGCTGGGTTGATAGTACTGGTAAAGCATTTAACGGCGATACTGTAGTTACAGGTGATATGACAGTATTTTCGAAATATGAAGAAATAGTCAAACCACAACCAATAGCAAAAGTAACTTTTAAAGATGGCGACACGGCATATGCGATTGTTGAAGCCCGTGTGAATAAGTCAATTAATGGTGATGATTTGAAAGATCAAAGCATGCCCGCTGATCCAAAGAAAGACGGCTACAAATTTACAGGCTGGGTTGATAGTGCAGGTAAAGCATTTACTGGTGATACAGTAGTCGCAGGTGATATGACTGTATTTTCAAAATATGAAGAAATAGTCAAACCCCAACCAATAGCAAAAGTAACCTTTAAGGATGGCGACAAGGCATATGCGATTGTTGAGGCACGTGTGAATAAGTCAATTAATGGTGATGATTTGAAAGATCAAAGCATGCCCGCTGATCCAAAGAAAGACGGATATAAATTTACAGGTTGGGTTGATAATGCTGGTAAAACGTTTACTGGCGACACGATAGTCACAGGTGATATGACAGTATTTTCAAAATATGAAGAAATAGTCAAACCACAACCGATTGCCAAAGTAACCTTTAAAGATGGCGAAACTGAGTATGCGATTGTTGAGGCTCGTGTGAATAAGTCCATTAATGGCGATGATTTGAAAGATCAAAGCATGCCCGCTGATCCAAAGAAAGACGGATATAAATTTACAGGTTGGGTTGATAATGCTGGTAAAGCATTTACTGGTGATACAGTAGTTACAGGTGATATGACAGTATTTTCGAAATATGAAGAAATAGTCAAACCACAACCGATTGCCAAAGTAACCTTTAAAGATGGCGACAAGGCATATGCGATTGTTGAAGCTCGTGTGAATAAGTCAATTAATGGCGATGATTTGAAAGATCAAAGCATGCCCGCTGATCCAAAGAAAGACGGCTACAAATTTACAGGCTGGGTTGATGGTAATGGTAAAGCATTTACTGGCGATACAGTAGTCACAGGTGATATGACAGTATTTTCAAAATATGAAGAAATAGTCAAACCACAACCGAAGGTAGAACCTCAGCCGGAAATTGAAAATGAGCTAATTCCAGAAGATAAGCCAGAAGATCATTCCAAAAAATCTAAAACACATGATGAAGCATCTGAAGATATAAAGAATATCATACCAGAGGTAACTAAAAAGCAAGTTAAAACTACTAAGCAACTTCCTCAAACAGGTCATAATTTAGTCTTAGGTGCATTAATATCAATATTAAGTTTTGGATTTGCAGGATGGCTAATTTCTAATAAGAAAAAGCGAGATTAAATAAAAAAAATCAGGTAAAATTACCTGATTTTTTTAATTGTATAAATTAATGATTATTTTATTTTCAAAGGCACTAATTGAGCTTCAATAGTTGATAAATCTACGCCTGCTTGCAATAAAGTAGCTGCAGTATATGCACCTTCAATGAAAGCAACATCATAAAGATGAACCTTTTTGCTCGCAAATTCTTGTGCCATTTCTAAGTTCATCTTAGCACTTCCTAAGTCATAAAAGGCTAAAATTTCATCTGCTTTATTCTCTTCAAAGGCAGTCATAATTTTATCCATGGAAGTACCAATATCATTTTGCTCAG
>CAMXWX010000084.1 GCA_947252975.1 uncultured Gardnerella sp. | reverse complement strand
CTCAAGGTGCTGCTGGAACTGCGCCTTTGCCAGAAAAGCTTATGGGCAGGATTAACAAGTCGATTCAGTCAATTCAGTCGATTGGCAAGTAAAAATAGCATTTTGCAAAGATTTTAGAGTAGTCAATATATTGCTGCTGATAGCATTTATATAATGACTACAAAAGGAGCATGAGTGAGTTCTAAACAAAGAACTGAAATCAGTAAGGATGCGAACAAAAGCGGCCATTTTGCCGACCGCGTGTTCAAAAACGTGGCTCTTTTATGCGGATTGCTGATTTTAATGGTGCTTACAGCTGTGGCGCTGTTCTTGCTGTTTCAAGCGTGGCCGATTCTAGGCGCAAACAAAAGCCAAGTAAGTCAAGTATTTTTGGACTTTACTGGTGGCAAAGCGCATGATTTTCTAAGCTACGTAGCGCCGATGGTTTTTGGAACTGTTCTTATGTCTGCGCTCGCTCTGCTCTTTGCATTCTTTGTTTCGATTGGAATCGCGCTGTTTATAAGCCATTATGCTCCGCCAAAAATAGTGCCGCTTTTAAGCGGTGTTGTTGATTTGCTTGCTGCAATTCCGTCCGTAATCTACGGTCTTTGGGGCGGATTGGTGCTCGTGCCAGCAATATACCCGTTCTGGAAGTTTATTTCGCACATTTTTGGCTGGATTCCGCTTTTTGCAGGACCTGCGGCAAGTCCTTCGCGTAGCGCTGCAACCGTTAGTATTGTTCTGGCAGTTATGATTTTGCCGATTATAACTTCTATGGCGCGAGACATTTTCCAGCAAGCTCCGCGATTGCAACAAGAAGGTGCGCTCGCACTCGGTGCCACAAAGTGGGAGATGATAAAGCTAGCGGTTTTGCCGTTTGCAAAGTCGGGAATCGTCTCCGCATCTATGCTTGGTCTTGGTCGCGCGCTTGGCGAGACAATGGCAGTTCTTATGATTTTGTCTCCAGGATTCACCTTTAAATTCAACATTTTGCAAGCTTCACAAAACCAAACTATTGCAGCAAACATAGCAGCGCAATACCCAGAAGCAAACGGATTGGGTGTTAGTGCGCTTATTGCTACAGGTTTGGTGCTGTTTGTTATTTCATTCGCTGTAAACCTTATTGCTCGCAAAATCACGGGAAAGGCGAGTGCATGATGCAAAATTCGCAATCGTTACAAGCTGGGGTTGTTGGGGTTGATCAGACTATTGAAGATAGCTGCGAATCCCCAAAAATCGACTTTAACAAGTTCCGCCCAACGCGCTCTAGAATCGCAAGTCGCAAGCGAAAAGACGCGTTTATGCGCGTTCTAATCTTCCTGTCTTTTATAGTTGCGCTAATTCCGCTTCTTTCTTTGCTTTTTACGACTATTGCAAACGGCATTAAGCGATTAAATCTTGACTTTTTAACGCATAATATGACTTATGTTGTTGGTGGCGCTGCAACTGGAACAGGCGGTTACGGCGGTATTTTGCACGCCATTATTGGAACTTTGGAGATTACGCTTGGCGCAATGCTGATTTCGATTCCGATTGGAATTATGTGCTCCGTGTATTTGATTGAGTATGCGAGAGGAAGTCGCTTAGCTAGGGTGATTAATCTTGTTGTAGACGTTATGAGCGGAATTCCTTCGATTGTGGCTGGCTTGTTTGCGTTTTCTAGCTTTACGATTTTTGTGGGTCCTGGAACAATCAACGGTTTTGAAGGGTCGGTTGCGCTTTCGCTGCTTATGCTGCCAACTGTTGTTAAGTCGTGTCAAGAAATGTTAAAAATTGTGCCGAACGATCTGCGTGAGGCGGCGCTTGCTCTAGGTGTTACAAAGCAGCGCATGATTACAAAAATCGTGTTGCGAACCGCGTTGCCTGGCATTGTTTCTGGCTGTATTCTTGCGGTTGCGCGCGTGGTTGGAGAGACGGCTCCGCTTTTAATGGCAGCTGGGTTTATTGCATCCACGAATTTCAATCTTTTTGACGGGCAAATGACTACTTTGCCAGTGTACGTTTACCAGGAATATTCCAAGCTTTCGGCGAATTGCCCAGCTAACGCGCTATCTTCGTGCGTTACTACGATTCCGATGGAGCGTGCGTGGGCGGCGGCGCTTGCTTTGATTGTGGTTGTTTTGCTGCTGAATATTATTGGGCGAGTTGTAGCGCGCGTGTTCTCAGTAAAGGCGAAATAAAGCGAAGTGAATCAAGGTAAATCAAAGTAAAGCGAAGTAAGACGAAGTAAGACGAAGGATTTTAGAAAGTGAGGCGCAAATGGGTCAGCGCATTGATGTTAAGCATTTGAACATTTACTATGGTGATTTTCTAGCAGTAGAAGACGTTAACATAAGCATTGAGCCAAACAAGGTTACGGCTTTTATTGGGCCTTCGGGATGTGGAAAATCAACGGTTTTGCGCACTTTAGACCGCATGCACGAGATTACTCCAGGCGCTCGCGTGGAAGGTCAAGTGTTGCTTGAAGGCCGCGATTTGTATGGCAAAGATGTGGACCCTGTGGCTGTTCGCCGAGATGTTGGAATGGTGTTCCAGCGCCCAAATCCTTTCCCAACAATGTCTATTCGAGAAAACGTTCTTGCAGGAGTTCGCTTAAACAATCGCCATATTTCAAAGCAAGATGCCGACGACCTAGTTGAGTGGGCTTTGCGTGGCGCGAATTTGTGGAACGAGGTTAAAGATAGACTCGATAAGCCAGGAATCGGGCTTTCTGGCGGCCAGCAGCAACGACTTTGTATTGCACGAGCCGTGGCTGTGCATCCGCAAGTGCTTCTTATGGACGAGCCTTGCTCTGCTCTTGACCCGATTTCTACTCTTGCTGTAGAAGATTTGATTAACGAGCTTAAGCGCGATTACACGATTGTGATTGTAACGCACAACATGCAACAGGCGGCGCGCGTTGCCGATTACACTGCGTTCTTTAACCTTAAGGCGGTTGGAAAACCAGGGCATCTTGAGTATTTTGCAGATACCACCACTATGTTCAACAATCCGCGCAATGCGGAGGCGGAGCGCTACATTTCTGGCCGCTTTGGGTGATTTTTGCAGCGATTTCTGTGTGTTTTCTGCGCGATTTTTAGGCGATTTTTGCATAATTTTTGCGCGATTTTTCTTTGGTCAGCACGTGCGCGTAAGGTCGAACCTGTTCGGTTGTTCAAAGTT
>CAMXWX010000083.1 GCA_947252975.1 uncultured Gardnerella sp. | reverse complement strand
CCGAGTGATGTGACTCGTCCGTTGGCAGTGCGTATGCGCCCGAGCAGTATTGAAGACGTGCTAGGGCAGTTGCATGCTCTAAAAGAAGGTTCGCCTTTGCGCAGGCTTGCAAATCCGCAATCTAAAGGTTCTCTTACTGCTCCAAGTTCTGTTGTGTTGTTTGGTCCTCCGGGAGTTGGCAAAACTACGCTCGCTTATATTGTTGCTCGTCAGTCTGGTCGCGTGTTTGAAGAACTTTCTGCTGTAACTTCTGGAGTTAAAGACGTTCGAGCTGTGTTAGATCGAGCACATGAGCGTTTAGTTAGTAATGGTCAAGAAACAGTTTTATTTATTGACGAAGTTCACCGTTTTTCTAAATCTCAGCAGGATGCTTTGCTTCCAAGCGTTGAAAATCGCGACGTAACTTTTATTGGAGCTACTACCGAAAACCCAAGCTTTTCAATTATTAAGCCGCTACTTAGTAGATCAGTAGTTGTTAAACTTGAGTCACTTAGCGTTGAAGATTTGCATACTCTTATAGAACGTGCGCTAACTAGCGAAAATGGTCTTAATAATCAGCTTAAAATCGACGATGACGCAATAGATTCTATTATTCGCTTAAGCGGGGGGGACGCTCGCAAAACTCTCACTATTTTAGAGGCGGCTGCAGGGGCAGTAACAGGAGATGTTGCGTTGCAGCATGGCAAAAAGAAGCCTGTAATTACTGCTGATATTGTTTCTAACGTAATGGATACTACTACAGTTCGTTACGACAAAGACGGCGACGATCATTACGATGTGATTTCTGCTTTTATTAAGTCGATGCGCGGAAGTGATGTTGACGCTTCTTTGCATTATTTAGCGCGAATGCTTAGAGCTGGGGAAGATCCGCGTTTTATTGCAAGGCGAATTATGATTGCTGCTGCAGAAGAAGTTGGTATGGCAGCTCCACAAATTTTGCAAGTAACTGTTGCAGCAGCTCAAGCAGTTGCTTTAATAGGCATGCCGGAAGCGCGCATTATTCTTTCTGAAGCTGTGATTGCTGTAGCAACCGCTCCTAAATCAAACGCAAGCTACAATGCTATTAATCAGGCTTTGCAAGATGTTGATGCTGGAAATATTGGTCAAGTTCCTCTTCATTTGCGTAACGCTCCAACTGCTTTGATGAAAAGTTGGGGAAACCATGACGGGTACAAGTATGCTCACGATTATCCGGGTGCTGTAGCATCCCAACAGTACATGCCAGATGAGCTAGTTGGTTGCGAATACTATCAGCCGTCGAATCGCGGCTACGAGCACGAGATTTCGCAACGTTTATCTCAAATCCGTGCCATTCTTCATGAATCTAACAAATAAATAAGTGCTGTGTTTGTTATTGCATCTTTGTGTTTATCAGACAGTGTAACTAGAATCGTGTGTAGATATTTCACTTAAGAGGGATTTGCTGTGTTAAAAACTCGGTAAGTGCGAGCACAGTTAAGAGAGGGAATTATGGCATTTTGTGAAAATTGTGGAAATAAACTAGAGCAGAATAGTAAGTTTTGTGATTCATGTGGCAATGTTGTTGCAAATTATTCGGACGTTGCGAATGAAAATTATAATGTGCCACCTGTAAAAGAAACTTATACTCAGCCTGGGTATATTGCAAAAAGTAGTAGCGAGAAATCTTTTGCTAAATCAAAGCAATTTAAACTACTGATTGCTTCAATTGTTACTGTAGTACTTGTTATTGCTGCTGCGGTTGCGTTTATGGTATTTTATTTACCTTCACAAAGTAGTCATACTGTTCTTATTCCTAAAGCTAGTGCATTAAAAAGTGCGCCATTGCAAAAAACTGTAGACGATCTACGTAAGCAGGGTGTGAAAGTTATTATTGTTAAAGAGTTTTCTTCTGTTAAACGTGGTGGTTTTGTTCGTTTTACTAATGTTCGTCCTGGTCAACGTGTGCAAAGTTCATCGCATGTTACTGTTATAGAATCTAAAGGTCCTGGAATTCCTAAAAAGGGAGTAGTAGGTCAGCCTCTCGAAAAAGCTAAGAAAATAGCTGAATCTATGGGTGTTCCTGTTGAAACATACAATATTATTTCTACTAATACTGGAAAAGTTATTGCAACTGACCCGATGCCAGGCTTCTCAGTTTCGAGCGGAAGTAGTGATGATGGCGTGATTCGTATTGCTGTTGGAGTTAAAGACAAAGGTATTCCTGCAGACTTGTTCGGCATGGATAAAGACGAAGCAGTAAATAAGTTGCGAGATTTAGGATTGAAAGATGTTTCATTGCACCCGCATTTCTCGTCAGAAAAGAATCTTGGTAAGATTATTTCTTCTAAACCTGCTTTAGGCACAAAGTTTTCTGGTGGGCATGTTGACTTGTACTACGGTGTTGACGCTTCTGAAACAAAAAATGTAATGACAAAAGAAAGCGATAGCGACGATAAGTCACTCTGGGCAACGAATACCAATCCTGTAATTGGCATTTGGTGTACTAATGATGGTGACTGTATAGATTTTCAGCCATATTATTATCCGCAAAAACATCCAATGTTTACATTTTTGCGGTTGCCAAATGACCCTGTATATCCTGAAGATTCTCATTTCTATGAGTATCTAACTCTGGGTAATGGTGCTCATGATCCTGGTGGGGTAATTTTTTATAAGGATAATGATAAGAATAAAGACAGTCAGATGAAGAATCATTTGATTGTTGGAGATACTGGTGCTTTTGAACTTTATCGTGGAATGGGATTGCCGTATTGTGGTGAAACAGCTAATGACAATATTGGCAATATGTGTGTTAATGGTAAGTGGGTTGACGCGTTTGAACCTCCTGAAGACATTAAACAATATGGAAGCCCTGATAAAATTCCTGGCTATTGGAAAGACTCTTCGTTTAGAATGCGCGACTTCTTCCTTGTAGTTCCAGTTCATGCAAATCTTAATAAGATTGAATCTTCTGGCTATTTTGAAGGAAAAGGCAATAAAAAGCCAGATACTACAAGACCGTTTATTTTACGCAGAAATCCGAAACTGTATTCTAAAACGACTGTTGATGCTGAACCTTACAAAGGTGCAATAGAAGATAACCCGTTCGTGCCAACAGTTAAGCACAAGGCTGTTCTATTTAAGCCTGCTCCAGACGATAGTGTTGCATACTACTTGGTTGAAAAGCCTTTCGACTGGAGTAAGCTTCCTGAACGTGACTAAACTGCATTACATGCATCAAGCGAAGTGATATTCATTTAAAAATGAAATTTATTCGCGCAAATAAAATGCTCCATGATTGCAAAACTACTGAGACAGTTCAACACTCATGGAGCATTTAATCTATGTAATTATGTGTATTTACATACTTCA
>CAMXWX010000082.1 GCA_947252975.1 uncultured Gardnerella sp. | reverse complement strand
AGCTCTTATACAGAGTATTCAAATCTGCAACAAGCTTTTGCACACCTTGATGGAACGGCCATTGCAGCTCATTCCAGTTAAGCGAAGTATTGAAATTCCATTCGCTGGATTGTCCAATTTCTCCACCCATGAACAGAAGATTCTTTCCTGGATGAGACCACTGGTATGCAAGCAATGCGCGTAATCCTGCGAATTGTTGCCATTCGTCGCCTGGCATCTTTCCAAGTAACGAACCCTTACCGTACACAACTTCATCGTGGCTTAATGGCAACACATAATGCTCAGAGTATGCATAAACCATTGAGAATGTAATTTCGTTATGATGCCAACGACGGTTAATTGGTTCTTCTTTAAGGTATTGCAAAGTGTCGTGCATCCAGCCCATATTCCACTTCAAACCGAATCCTAAGCCGCCCATATCGGTTGGTGCAGTTACGCCTTGGTAAGCAGTGGATTCCTCAGCAATCATCATGATGCCAGGATTATTCTTGTATGCAGTTGCGTTTGCTTCCTTAATGAAGTCAATTGCTTCAAGATTTTCGCGTCCGCCGTAGATGTTTGGTCTCCACTGTCCTGCTTCACGGCTGTAATCCAAATAAAGCATTGAAGAAACTGCGTCAACGCGCAACGCGTCAACATGGTATTCGTCAAGCCAGAAGCAAGCATTAGCAACCAAGAAGTTACGAACTTCATGACGACCAAAGTTGAAGATGTAAGTACCCCAGTCAGGATGCTCGCCTCGCATAGGATCAGGATCTTCATACAAGGCTGTGCCATCAAAACGACCGAGTGCAAAGTCATCCTTAGGGAAGTGAGCTGGAACCCAATCCATAATGACGCCAATACCTGCTTTATGGAGTTTATCTATCAAGTACTTAAAGTCATCAGGGGAGCCAAGGCGAGAATCGACTGCATAATAACCTGTTACCTGATATCCCCAAGACCCAGAGAATGGATATTGCGTCAGCGGCATGAACTCGACGTGAGTAAAGCCTTCTCTTTGCACATAATCAACTAAATGATCAGCAAGTTCGCGATAATTACCCAGATCGCGATTCCAGCTGTTAGCTTGCACTTCGTAAATGCTTATTGGACCGTTGTGAGCGTCTGTTTTTGCGCGCTTATTCATCCAATCGGTATCGTGCCACTTAAACTCAGAATCAACAACAACAGATCCTGTGTTTGGTGGAACTTCATGAGAGCGCTCCATCGGATCGGCTTTCATAATCCAATTACCAGATTGCGTAAGAATTTCGTATTTATATACTTCGCCCGCTGTAACTCCTGGAATAAAAAGTTCCCAAATGCCAGAAGAGCCGAGCGAGCGCATAGCGTGGCGACGACCATTCCAGTAATTAAAGTTACCAACTACGCGTACTGCACGAGCATTTGGTGCCCACACTGAGAAAGCAGTACCAGTAACTTTCTTTACCATCTTTCCAGTTTCAGGAGATATAAGCCCCCATGAATCTGCTATTGTTTTGACATGTGCGCCTAATGCTTCCCAAAGACGTTCATGACGACCTTCTCCAAATAAGTACATGTCAAGTTCGCCAACTTGAGGCAGATAACGATAAGGATCGTCATCTGTGGATTCAGAACCGTCTATTTCCACAGTGTAAACGCGATAACTAGGAACAGACCAAGACTTTGTTTTTGTGTGCTTTACTGCAGGAATAACAGCTGTAAAGATGCCGTTATATTCGTGTTTAGCTTCGTATTCACCGTTCTTAGTAAGAATAACAACTCTCTTTGCCATAGGGCGCAATACGCGGACGGTTACAGTGTCGGCACCTTTGCCAGTTCCAAGGTGACCTCCGAGAACCTCATGTGGATTGTAATATTCTGCATTGCTCACCGCAGCTAATACGTCCTGTCGGACTGGGACTGCGACTGCATCTTCATTGATGTTAGTAACTGTACTCATGCTGACTATCATACATGCTTTATTGCTGTAAGTCGCGTGTGTTTCGCGCTATTGTGAAAAAAATATGAAAATTTTTTCAAGTCGTGACCTTATGGGAAACTGTTATGAGTTTTTCTGTGCATACGGAGGGTTCTGTGGAATATCAAGTCGGCGATATGGTCGTCTATCCTCGTCATGGTGCGGCTCGTATTGAAGAAATTAGTGAGCGCACCGTAAAAGGTGTAACTCGTCAATATTTACGATTGGTAGTGTTATCATCTGATGGTTTAGAAATTAACGTACCTGTCGATAATGTTAAAAAAGTTGGCGTGCGAGACATTGTTGGAGCGCAAGAAGTTGCAAAAGTTTTTGAGATTTTGCGTACTCCAATAGTTGAAAAAGAAATGAATTGGTCTAGACGCTACAAGCTTAATGTAGAGAAGATTGCTACTGGCGATGTTAACAATATTGCTGAGGTAGTTCGTGATTTATCTCAGCGAGATGTTGATGAGCATGGTTTGTCTGCAGGAGAAAAGCGAATGCTTGCTCGCGCTCGCAGTATTTTAATTTCCGAAATTGCTTTGTCTGAAAAGATTGATGAGATTGAGGCGGAGCGACTTTTAGATGTGAATCTTGGATACAAGGAGCCTCAAAAAGGCGATGAAAATCACCATACTGTAGCTCCAGAAGAGCCTGCATCGCGAACTTTAGCGCTGTTAGAAGAGCGTAATAAGAAATCTAAGAAAAAGTGATTTGCGTTATGCAAAATAAATAGATATTAATTGTTCATATTACTTTAAGCCCTTCTGAACGTTGGTATATTGGCGAGTTAGAAGGGCTTTTGCTTATATATTTGCTTACGTATTTATTGTATGTTTTGCTTTTGTTCTTGCTTAAAACAGATAATAAAAAATCCTTGCATTTACAAAATGCAAGGATTTTTTATTTTAACAGATTCACCTAAATTTACTTACCTGGATCTTGTTGACCTTGGTTAGAATTTTTAGGATCGGTATTCTTTGCTATGTGTGGCTTCTCAGTGATTGGCTTTTTTTGAGGCTCTTTGTCATCAATGTCTTTACGCATATCCTTTGTTGCTTTTACAGCATTATGTAGGTCGTCACAAATCTTCATAATCCATTTATCAAGCTGATCTGCGTATTTTGGCATAAGTTCGCTTACTCGCACTGTGGACGTATAGCTGCGTCCTGCGATTCCGTTTAGCAAATTTAGAACATCGTTTCCTTGTTGGCTATCGCTAATCAACACATCGATTTTGCGACCTTCAATAAGCTTCTGAAACTCCTCAACGCTTGAATGTTCTGGTTCATTATTGTTATTTAGTGCGTCAGCATATTCTTTAGGTGAGCTATCTTTCAAATTGGCATCAGACATTAGCCAGAAAAGAATAGGAGATGTAGAAGCATACTTTGCATTACCATTTTCTTTAGAGAAATCACTTAAGT
>CAMXWX010000081.1 GCA_947252975.1 uncultured Gardnerella sp. | reverse complement strand
GAGTATGACTGGTGCGCGTTTGCATCAGCAGAATAATACTCAAGAAATCCTCTAGATTTAGCATTTTCTACGCCGTTAGTATCAGATGGGAAGATAGCTACCTTAGTAATGGTGCTACCGTCAGAAGGTTTTGCAAATTTAAAGGTTACTTTTTGATTTTGCCCTTTTTCAATATACACATTGTCAGAAGATCCCCATGCGTACAAGTTAGGAAGCGTGTCTTTTTTATCTTGTGAAAGTTCGATTGTGCTGTTAACTTTTGGAGCTGGTGCAGGGTCAGCTTCACGCACCTGGCCATAATTTGGGCCAGCTAGAGCTCCTGCAGGAGTGCTACTAGGTGCAGGAGTGCTATCTGCAGCCTGCTTATCAGTCTTACCTTCAGTATTATCAGCGTTTACTACAGTCTGATTATCCTGCTTCTTAACCTCAGTCTGCTTATTCTGATTAGTCTCACCAGCCTGCTTCTTAGAATCATCCTTCTTAGCAGTTAAATCCTGCGCATTTGCAGACGTAGAAGTATCAACAGGCGCAGAAGTAGCATCCGCTGCCATTGCAGGAGTGGCACCAAAAGCAATCGCCGCGCCAGCAATCACGCCAGCAGCTCCAGCCGAAAGAGCGGCCACTTTGCGCATATCAACAGCCTTTGTAACACCATTGTTAGCTGCAGAATCAAATGCATTCTTTGCAATCTTGTTGGCGTGCTTACCAGATTTTGTAGTCATTTTCCTCTTCTTTCTATTAGAACAAATAGTCAAAAAGTTTTGAACGCTCTAACCATGAGTGACAAAAAGTCATAAGCTCTAAAGGTAGTTATTTAATTTTCAATAGCGTGCAACTATAAAGGAGTAGCAATCTTTAACAAGTCATTATAACATTTAGAGAATATTTTTGACACTACATAAACAAATGTTTATAGCTTTTGGGGATACATACCCCCCCCCCCAGGCCTTTTATTTCAAGGGTTTTTGCGAGATGATTTTTTAGAAAACGCTGGCGATTTCAACACGCCAAACGCCATTTTTAGCTTAATTATCTAAACATTTGTATATAAGACAACTCCAGTTTTATGTAGTGCGTTTGTATTAAAAAACGACGAAATTCAGTACAAACACACTACAGGACAGGTCGTGTCGTTCGCGCGGTCTAAGCGCGCGAACGTCTTCGCCGCCGTAGAAGCACGGTGTGCTTCTACGCTAAGCGGCTCAGCGCTCCGAATTACCTTTTCGCGCTACGCTCTAAGCGAAAAGGCAGGTCGTCGCGCCTGCGAGGAGAGAAATACTCAAACCTCGCGCAACACCAAACAAGGAGCGCGCAACACCAAGATCAATCAAAGCGTGCTGCGAATTAAAATCTCCTCAAGTGCGCGCTTAACCGAATCAGGCAGCGTGCACTTCCATTGCGCCCACTTAGCAACCTCTGGGTGCTGCGGCGCATGCGCGTTAGTCAAGTCAACGCTTTGCTGGTAGCGCTCAAAATCGCTCTCGCTAGTGTACTCAAGCGCGCAAAGCTCACTTATAGCACTCGCGCTGCCATCAGCCTGGCGAATCGCATCAAAAGCAATCTCCTTGCCGCGGTACGGCATTTGCGCTTGTAAAAGCAACCTGTAGCAATCGCCAATCTTAGGGTCTTGCGCAATGCACAGTCCGCCATCCACAATCACGCGCACGCAATCGCCAACAGGCACATCGCAAACAGAAACGCTAAGGCTTAAGTCGCCCTCTTCGCCTTCATATGAAACTTCTACAGCCTTAGATTCAAGCTGATTTTGCCCAACAAAAACGCGAATTTTGCCAAAGTCTGGGCAAGCAACGCCCTTAAATACCACGCTCCAATCGCGCTTAGAAGGCAGCGAAGAAACGGCACTAACGCATCCTTTTGCTGCATCAATCACAAATTGCGTAGACGCGTTGCTGTCTCGCCAAATAAGCTCCATGCGCGTATCGGCAGTTTTCCCAGCGCACGCGTCTTCAAAGCGGCCGTTATCTTCGCGCATAACAAACTCGCCGCAATCGCCTGGGAATGCAAGAATGCGCAAAGATCGCGGATTTTCAACGCTATTAACATGCGCCGCCGTCTGCTCGCTACTTGCGCAATCCGCTTCACTCGGCAAAACTTGCATTGGCACAATAGCCCCAGCGCGCGCAAACGCTGGCACGCGGTCGATTCCTCGCCAAACCTCAAATCTGCGGCCAGCACCGCCGCGCGAAACGTAGCGCCTTCCGTCAAAGAAATCGTACCAATCGCCTTCTGGAAGCCAAACGGAAGTGCAACCGCGCTCAACCTGCGCGCACCCCTTGCTAACGATTGGCGCAACCACAAGTTGGCTACCAAAACGGTACTCATTCGGCATCTCGTACGCTGCAAGCGTTTCTGGCGATTGCCAATACATTGGCTCTACAATCGGCCTTCCGCAAACCGCCGCGCGATAGTTCATCGTATACAAATAAGGCAGCATTTGCGCGCGAAGTCGCAGCATTTTAACCATCGCGTCACGAGTTTCACGAGGGAAGTTCCACGGCTCCTTGCCTGCAAACGGCGAGCAGCTGGAGTGAAGGCGATTAATCGGGCTAAACGCGCCGAACGCATACCAGCGCGCCTCCAGCTCATCGCATCGCACACCAAGCATATGTCCGCCAATATCGTGGCTCCACCAACCGTAGCCAATGTTGGACGCCGTAGAAGTAAAGTAAGTTTGGAAAGCCAGCGAATCCCACGTTGTTACGCTATCTCCCGAAAATCCCACTGGGTAGCGGTGCGAGCCTGGCCCCGCATAGCGCGAGAACGTAAGCGGCCACGCGCCGCCGCGCCCCGAATCCTGGTAATGCACGTGGTTAAGCATCCAAAGCGGATCCAAGCCAGCCTGCTTTGTAACTCCGCCCTGCTGCCAATCAATCCACCAGAACCCAACGCCCTCGTTCTCCATGCGCCGATGCATGTTTAGGTATGCTCGCAAAAAGCGCGGATTTGTAAGGTCCAACTCAACTGCCTTGCCGCCTGCAGGGTCAATTCCCATATCGCGCGCAACTTGCGCATAGTCTTCTTCAAACGCGCGCACGCCGTCTCGCGGATGCAAATTAAGCGTTACAGTAAGTCCTTCGCTGGCAAGTCGGCGCAAAAACGCGCGATGATCTGGGAACAAATCACGATTCCACGTGTAGCCCGTCCATCCCGAACCATACTTTGGGTCCACATCCGTTACGTGCCAATCCATGTCGATTACTGCAGTAGAAAATGGTATGCCTTCGCGCTTAAATCGGCTCATCAGCTGCAAATATTCGTCTTGGCTATACCTGTAGTATCTGCTCCACCAGTTGCTTAGTGCGAATCGCGGAAGAAGCGGCTGCGCGCCCGTAAGCTTGTAAAAGTCGCGAATCGCGCCTATAT
>CAMXWX010000080.1 GCA_947252975.1 uncultured Gardnerella sp. | reverse complement strand
TTTCCTCATGGGGTCTTTTTTAAGCCTTAGCTAATATCTTCAGATTAGAAAATCAGAAAATACTAGGCAAGAATCTTGGTCACACGACCAGAGCCAACGGTACGGCCACCTTCACGAACTGCGAAGGTCAAGCCCTCTTCCATTGCAATAGCCTGGATCAACTCAACAGTGAAGGTTGCGTGATCGCCTGGCTGAACCATTTCGATGCCGTCTGGCAAAGTGATAACGCCAGTAACATCGGTGGTACGGAAGTAGAACTGTGGGCGGTAGTTGGAGAAGAATGGCGAGTGACGGCCACCTTCGTCCTTGGTCAAGACGTAAACTTCGCCTTCGAACTTGGTGTGTGGTGTCACAGAACCTGGAGCAGCCACAACCTGACCACGCTCAACGTCGGTACGGTTGATACCACGAAGAAGAAGACCAGTGTTATCGCCAGCCTCGGCCTCATCCATCTGCTTGTGGAAGGTCTCGATAGAGGTGACGGTGGTGGTCTGAGTATCGCGCAAACCAACAATCTCAACTGGGGTGTTGATTGGGAGCTTACCACGCTCAACACGGCCAGTAACAACGGTACCACGACCGGAGATGGTGAACACATCTTCGATTGGCATCAAGAATGGCTTGTCAAGATCGTGAGTTGGGGTTGGGATGTACTCGTCAACAGCCTTCATGAGTTCCTTGACGGTCTCTACCCACTTGTCGTGATCTGGAGCGTCATCATGCAAAGCGCCGTAAGCGGAAGTACGGATGACTGGGCAATCGCGATCGAAGCCGTTTTCGTCGAGGAGGTCACGAACCTCTTCTTCAACGAGGTCGATAAGCTCTTCGTCGTCAACCATATCGCACTTGTTCAAAGCAACAAGAATTTTTGGAACGCCGACCTGCTTAGCAAGCAAGACGTGTTCACGGGTCTGAGCCATTGGGCCGTCGGTAGCAGCAACCACGAGGATTGCACCATCCATCTGAGCGGCACCAGTGATCATGTTCTTAACGTAATCAGCGTGGCCTGGAGCGTCCACGTGAGCATAGTGGCGTGCAGCCGTCTGATACTCGATGTGGGCGATGTTAATGGTAATGCCGCGCTCCTTCTCTTCTGGAGCGGCGTCGATCTGATCGAAGTCATACTGAGGGTTCAGATCTGGATATTCGCCATGAAGCACCTTAGAAATAGCCGCGGTCAAGGTAGTCTTACCGTGATCAACGTGACCAATGGTACCAATGTTAACATGCGGCTTAGTACGCTCGTACTTTTCCTTTGCCATGTGTTTGTCCTCCTGGACGTCTCGTAGTTCGCTTCACACTCTTATGTGAAGCCTCTAGCTACATATTTACTGGGTTTCTGGGTTAGGTGCCACTTCGGTGCCAGAACCCAGTCAACGTACGAAATTCTAGCGTTGACTAGGGACACAAAACACCGAAGTAGCGTGCGCTTTTACTCGCCGCGCTGGGCTTTAATAATCTCGTCCGAAACAGCCTTTGGAACTTCCGCGTAAGAGTCCATTTGCATGGTGAACATTGCACGTCCCTGAGTCTTGGAACGAAGATCACCAATGTAGCCGAACATCTCACTCAGTGGAACCTTAGCGTCAATAACCTTAACGCCAGTAGCGTCGGTCATAGACTGAATGTTTCCACGACGGGAGTTCAAATCGCCCATAACGTCGCCCATGTACTCTTCTGGAGTACGAACTTCCACGGCCATAATTGGCTCGAGGATTACTGGGTGAGCCTTAGGAGCAGCTTCCTTGAAGCACATGGAACCTGCAATCTTGAAGGCCATTTCCGAAGAATCAACGTCGTGAGTCTGACCGTCGGTAACGGTTGCTTTAACGCCAACCACTGGGAAGCCAGCCAAAACGCCAGATTCCATAGCTTCCTGCACACCTGCGTCGATGGAAGGAATGAATTCCTTAGTAATGTGGCCACCAGTGACCTCGTTAACAAACTGATAGACTTCGCCAGATTCTGGATCGATTGGCTCGAAGTTCATCAAAACCTTTGCGAACTGACCAGAACCACCAGTCTGCTTCTTGTGGGTGTATTCCTGGTTCATAACAGCCTTGCGAATGGTTTCGCGATAAGCAACCTGTGGCTTACCAACATTCGCTTCAACCTTGAACTCGCGGCGCATACGATCCACAATAATGTCGAGCTGAAGCTCGCCCATACCAGAAATCAAAGTCTGACCAGATTCTTCGTCGGTCTTAACCTGGAAGGTAGGATCTTCGTCGGAAAGCTTAGCCAAGGCCAAGCTCATCTTTTCCTGATCTGCCTTCGTCTTTGGCTCCACAGCAACCTCGATAACAGGATCTGGGAATGTCATGGATTCCAAGGAAATTGGGCTCTTCTCGTCGCACAAGGTGTCACCCGTGCTAACGTTCTTCAAACCAACGAAGGTGTAAATGTTTCCAGCTTCTGCAGAATCTACAGGATTTTCCTTATCTGCGTGCATCTGGAAGATCTTACCAACGCGTTCCTTCTTGGACTTAGTGGAATCGTACACGGAATCGCCTGGCTTAACTTCGCCAGAGTACACGCGCACGAACACAAGCTTTCCATAGAATGGATGAGTGGAGATCTTAAAGACCAATGCAGCAAATGGATCTGTATTTACTGGCTTACGATCAATCTCAACGGATTCGTCGCTTGGATCAAAGCCCTTAATAGATGGAACATCTTCTGGGCTTGGAAGGAAGTCAACAACAGCATCCAGCATTGGCTGAACACCCTTATCCTTAAATGCAGAACCGCAAGTTACTGGGAAGGCTTCGCGAGCAATAGTAAGCTTGCGAATACCCATGCGAATCTCTTCTTCGGAAAGTTCTCCCGATTCAAGATACTTCTCGAGCAACTCTTCGTCGGCTTCTGCAACCTGATCCATAAGCTCGGCACGATATTCTTCTGCACGCTCTTGCAAGTCGGCAGGAATGTCAACGGTGTCGTAGTGGGCACCCATATCGTCCTTAACGTCATTCCAAACGTAAGCCTTCATGCGAATCAAGTCAACAACACCAAGGAAGTCGTTTTCAGCGCCGATTGGAAGCTGAATAACGAGTGGCTTAGCGCCAAGCTTTTCCTTAATGGTCTTAACAGAATAGTAGAAGTCTGCGCCCAACTTATCCATCTTGTTGATGAAGCAAATACGTGGAACGCTATACTTATCTGCCTGACGCCAAACGGTTTCGGACTGAGGCTCCACGCCTTCCTTACCGTCGAACACTGCAACAGCACCGTCGAGAACACGCAAAGAACGCTCTACCTCGGCGGTAAAGTCAACGTGTCCTGGTGTATCGATGATGTTGATTTGATAGCGGTCATCTGTGTCATGGGTTTGACGCTGCCAGAAGCAAGTGGTTGCAGCAGACTGAATAGTAATACCGCGTTCCT
>CAMXWX010000079.1 GCA_947252975.1 uncultured Gardnerella sp. | reverse complement strand
GGGCTTAATATTTAATAAATTGCAATCCGTATTTGCTACAAATTTGAACCTTATTATTCCTTCGTTCTTATTTATTTCATCGTTTTTATCTTTACGATTGATGCTCGATGCGCTTTCGCTATATTTTTTGATTTCACTAGATGGTGTAATTTTTATTACGGCATGATTGAATCGCGTGTGTGCCGAACCCCCGATATTGGCAATTTCTTCACCCAGGTTCGTCGTCTTCGTTGAACGACGTTCCATTTTAGTCCTCCATGACCGTAAAAATTAAAACACCAATGTTTTAACACGTATGACGTCTTATGACGTTCACTATTCAGTCTATCACACATTTTTAAGCAAATGCACAATTGTTGCACATGATGTTGCAGTCGTTGCCACAAAATAAAAAAGAACGTTGAAAAATCAACGTTCTTAAAGAGTGCGAACGGCGGGACTTGAACCCGCACGAGTATACACTCACTGCCACCTGAAGACAGCGCGTCTACCATTCCGCCACGTTCGCATACAGACCACAAAGCTACCATATTTGCGCGCTTTTAGCAAATATTGACACTTGTGTGTTTATGCAAATTATACGCAATCGATTAGATAGCGCTGCCAAGTTAGGTAGAGATTCGAGATTTTTCGCCCTGAATGAGATGTATCGTTAGCGCGGTCTAAGCGCGCTAACGCCTTCGCCGCACAGAAGCAGTGCTTCTGTTTGAGCGGCTCAGCGAATCGAAGTGCATTCGCGCGCTACGCTATTCCTCACGGCTATTAGTAGCCGTTCGGCTGATTTGGCGCATAAAGTCCACTGGACTTTATGCCTTAAGCCAAATCACGCTTTGAAGGAGCTTGAAATGCGTTATGCAATTTCAAGCTCAGGCAAAGCGCTCATGCAGGTCGATTCGCACGCGAGCCATTCTCGTAGTAGTGCGCAAGCGATTCATCGCGGAACTCTTCAAAATATCCGCCGTCAATCGACGCACGAATGTCGTCTAGAAGTTTAACAAAGAATCGCTCGTTGTGAATCGTAGCAAGCGTGTATCCGTTCATCTCTTTAGCGCGCAGCAAATGGCTAACATACATGCGCGAATAATGCGTGCAAGTGTAGCAATCGCATCCAGCTTCAAGTGGTCCCTGGTCGTGCTTAAATTCTGCGCGCTTTACGTTGTAGCGTCCGTGGCGAGTAAAAATCGCGCCGTTTCGCCCGCATCGCGCAGGGGCAACGCAATCAAACGTATCTCCGCCGTTTTCTACGCAAGCAAAAATGTCGTCTACTGCAGCAATTCCAAGCACGTGGCGAGGGCGATTTTCTGGCATAGCATCGCAAATCCAAGCGCAAGTGTCTCCAATAATGCGCTTTTCAATCGCTCCGCCAATTCCAACGCCGTCAAAGTCGAGCAAAGCAATCTGCTGCGCCGCGCGCCTACGCAAATCCTCGTAATTCGCGCCTTGAACAACTCCATACAACGCCTGATATGGCTTTCCTAATCGTGCCTCGGTCAATCGCTTGTGTTCTTCAACGCAACGCTTAGCCCATCGGAAAGTGCGCTCAACAGACTCCTCCTGGTAGCGGCGAGTGTTCATAAGCGTTGTAAGCTCGTCGAAAGCAAACATAATATCCGCTCCAAGCTTGTGCTGAATCCCCATTGAGATTTCTGCGCTGAATCGGTGAATTGAGCCGTTTAGAGGAGACTTAAAAGTAACGCCATCTTCGTCAACGAATGCCATGCGCTCTTTGCCAGCTGCGATTACGTCGTCGGACTTCATGCCAGTAACGTCCATTGCAAGCGTCTTTTTGAATCCCGCTCCAAGCGAAAGCACCTGGAATCCGCCAGAATCCGTAAAAGTTGGACCATCCCAGTTCATAAACTTTGCAAGACCGCCAGCTTCGTCTAAAATGTCTTCACCAGGGCGCTCATATAAGTGGAATGCGTTAGAAAGCATGCATTGGCCGCCCAAGTCTTTGATTGATTCTGGTAGCACGGCCTTCATTGCGCCTTGTGTTGCAACTGGCACAAATGCAGGCGTGCAAATATCTCCATGAGGCGTGCGAATCACGCCAGTGCGGCCGTATCTGGCTCCATCTTTTCCCTTGCCGTCTGCCGCATTTTCTAAACGTGTTTTTGTTGTAAACGAGAATTCGCTGCGATCTCCTGGCTTACCAGGCTCTGCTCCGCGTGGGTGTTCAATAAGATTAGTCATACCTTTTACTCTATTAGAAGGCATGACGATACGCGCATAAGTTGCGGCATTGCGCGCGGAAAAGTCGCAAGCAGCCGTTCGTTAAATTTTACGTGTTTTTATAATTTTTATAAAAATAGTTAGCTAATTTATGGGTTATATGTGGTATTTATACGGCATTTATACTACTAAATATTCAGGTAATTTTAAGAGCGGCACGTTTAACTCGTATTGTAAACGCAAAATTGTGTAAAAATTGCACATTAATTGCATATTAGCTTGTATGAATTTGTGTAATCAGATTAGAGTATGCTTTGTAAAAGATTTAAGGAGGATTAATGGCTGACGATATTTACGATTCTAAGGCCTACGATTCTAGTGAAGAGCATAATGGCAATGCTTCACAAAGCCAATCGGAGCCAACGAGCGCGCAGGAAAATCATGTGGAGTCAGAGCAGATTTATAGACCAGCTCCAGAATACGGAGCGTATGGTCCTGTAGACGCGAGTGATGCAAATAATGGTGATGCAAATAAAAATAGCGGTGATTCTAATCATTCTGGCGAATCGTTGCAAAATCAAGAGCAAATTGGCGCGAGTAATGCAAGTGTAGCGAATAGCGCAAATAGCCGTGATTATGCAAATTCAGAATACGGAAACGGTTTAGATAACCCATTTTTGCCATATGGCGATCCATATAATGCAAATGGCGAGAAAAAGCGAACTAGATTCGGCAATCCTTACGATTTAAGCGATGACAATAGCGCGGATAATAGTGTGGATAGTAGCGTTGATAATAGCGCGGAAAGTCAGCCTGCTGAATCTCCAAATCAAGTGCTAAATCAAGCGCCAGGCCAAATGCCAGGCCAAACTCCAAATGTGGTTTATAAAAAGCGCGGGTTTAAGGCGGAATCTAAAGAAAACTCGACAATAATGGTGGCAATTGTGTCGTCCATTATTTCTGCAATTGTGTGCGTTGTTGTAATGGCGTTTGTTCTTACTCAAGGCTTGATTCCTATTCCAGGCGCTGGAACACTTGCAGATGTGGGTGCGCAAAGTCCTTCAAAAGGAACAGCCGTAGTAAAAGGCGGTCAGTCTCCCGATTGGCGCTCGGTTGCTAAAAATGTTTCTGGCGGCGTTGTGTCTATTCAAGCGCGCAACAGCAAAAACATGAGCAAAGGCTCGGGTGCAATAATCGACAAGCAGGGTCACGTTGTTACAAACAACCACGTTATTGCTGGCATGCAACAGCTTCAAGT
>CAMXWX010000078.1 GCA_947252975.1 uncultured Gardnerella sp. | reverse complement strand
CCGCGTAAGAGGCTGCAACAGCGTCGTGAGTAACCATAATCACAGTTTGACCAAGTTCCGTTACAGACTTCTTCAAAAAATGCAAAACTTCTGAGCTGGAAGCAGAGTCAAGATTACCGGTAGGCTCATCCGCAAAAACTACGGAAGGCTTAGAGATTAAAGCTCGAGCAATTGCAACGCGTTGTCGCTGACCGCCAGAAAGCTCAGCAGGCCTATGCTTTAAGCGATCTTGCAAGCCAAGAGTTAAAACCAAAGTATTAAACCATTGCTTATCTGGCTTTTTGCCTGCCAAAGTAAGAGGCATAAGAATATTTTGCTCAGCACTAAACATTGGAAGAAGATTAAAACTTTGGAAAATGAACCCAACCATTTCGCGTCGCATAAGCGTAAGCTGTTTATCGCTCATTCCTGTAATATCTAGGCCATCTACCAAAACTTTTCCAGAATTAACGCTGTCAAGACCAGCCAAAGAATGCATTAAAGTTGACTTTCCAGAGCCAGACGGGCCCATAATCGCAGTGAACTTGCCGCGCTCAAAGCTAACACTAACGTCTCGCAAAGCGTGAACAATGCCTGCACCCTTGCCAAAATCTTTAACAACATGCAAAGCTGCAACTGCCGTCTCACCAATCAAGTTTTGGTTAAAATCTGCTCTAAAATCTAAAGCATTTTCTTGCTCGTATGAGCTTGTTTCGTACGGACTGTTCATAACTGCTCCTTTTCTTAAAAAGTAGTAATTGCATAGTTATCTACTGCTAATACTTAAATTTACGTGAAAAGACTGCTGGTTACTATCGTGCGTAAGGCGGAAATTATTGAGAAAAAATTAGCATCTCATCCTAAAGTATGATGCGTAAATTTACATAATGTATAAAAAATCGGAGCACATACAAATACGAATGCGCTCCGAATAAAATGGTAATGGATCTTCAGGAATATTTTTAATTAATAATTTTTTACTTTGCTTTCTCTTTTCTATTTAAGCAAGTCCTGCTTTACGAACAGCGTCAAATCCGCGCTGCAAATCGGCAAGAATATCGTCAATATGTTCAGTTCCAATAGACAAACGAATAGTGCCTTCATGAATGCCTTGATCTTCCAATTCTTCAGGAGTTTCCTGAGAGTGCGTAGTAGATGCAGGGTGAATAACCAATGACTTTACGTCAGCAACGTTTGCAAGAAGCGAGAAAAGCTGTAAATTGTCAATAAATACGCGAGCTGCATCCCTTCCACCTTTAATATCAAACGTAAAAATAGAGCCTCCACCATTCGGGAAGTAGCGCTTATAAAGCTCGTGATCAGAACGACCTTCAATAGAAGGATGACTTACAGATTCAACTTCTGGCACAGTTTGCAAATATTTCACAACTTTCAACGCATTCTCAACGTGACGCTCAACACGCAAACTCAAAGTTTCCGTGCCTTGCAAAAGCAAGAATGCAGCAAACGGGCTAATGCAAGCGCCAGTATCGCGCAAAATAATCGCACGAATACGAGTCACAAAAGCCACAGATCCTAAAGCATCATAGAAGTTCAAACCATGATAGCTAGGGTCAGCTTCAGTAAGAGTTGGGAATTTTCCAGGGACTTTAGCCCAATCAAAATTGCCGCCTTCAACAATAATGCCACCAAGAGTTGTGCCATGGCCGCCAATAAACTTCGTAGCAGACTCAACTACAATATCTGCACCATGCTCAAGCGGACGGAACAAGTATGCAGTTGCAAAAGTGTTGTCAACAAAAACAGGAAGATTGTGGCGATGCGCAATCTCGGAAATAGCCTCAAAATCAGGCAAATCAGCATTAGGATTACCAAAAGTTTCAAAGTACACGAGCTTCGTATTCGGCTGAATTGCATCCTCGAAGTTCTGAGGATTCTTAGGATCCACAAAAGTAGTTGTTACACCATCTCGAGGAAGAGTATGACGAAGAAGGTTATAAGTTCCACCATACACATTCTTTGAAGACACAATGTGATCGCCCTGCTGAGTGATGTTACGAATAGCATAGTCTACAGCTGCCGCACCAGAAGCAACAGCCAAAGCTGCAGTTCCACCTTCAAGAGCTGCAATTCTACGCTCAAAAACATCTTGAGTAGAATTCGTCAAACGGCCATAAATATTTCCAGCGTCACGCAAATCAAAACGAGCAGCGGCATGATCAAAATCGTGGAACACGTAGCTCGTCGTTTGATAAATAGGAACTGCACGAGAATCAGTTGCCGGATCCGCCTGCTCTTGACCAACATGCAACTGCAAGGTTTCAAAATGATACTTTCCTTGCGTTTCTTCAATATCGCTCATAATACCCCTCCAGTTTTGCGACTTTTTCAAACAGTAGATTAGTTTGCTTCAGCTCACTTTGCGCATCCACTTACTTTTCCGTTTTCTGTTTACATATTTATTTAAGTGATAACGACAATATGCCACTATGGTTCATTCGTACATACCTGCGGTTATCAAAATTAGCTATAACGAATTAACAGTTTGCAAAAAATAGCGAAATCTGTTTTAGAAAAATACAGAAAATATACTGAATTTCTAATACAACACGCCGTATGCAGCTTTTATCCACAATGCTTAAAAAATCTGGATTACTGCTCAATAAGCACAGAAAATAGCAGCATGATTACACAAAAACACATTATTGACGATGAAATTATCTCGCTTGACGAGATTGACGACGCTGAGACTGCTCAAGTATTTTTGCAAGAAAAACTTGAACAAGTGTCCAACGAGCTTCAAGATGATTCTCTTGAAAGTAAAGAGTTGGGAAAACTGGGAGAAACATACGCAGCTTTGCGACTCATACAAAAAGGGTGGCACATTATTGACCGAAACTGGCATTGCCGTAATGGAGAGCTAGATTTGGTGATGATTACTCCAGAACAAAAATTGGTATTCGTTGAAGTAAAAACTCGAAGAAGCGTACGTTGTGGCACTCCACTTGAAGCAATTACTCAAGAAAAATGTAGCAAATTACGTACAACTGGTATGAAATGGCTGGAAGAATTCGGAAGCGACATACCTCATTACCGTATTCGATTTGACGCTGTATCAATTCTTATTATTAACAAATACACTTATCCAGATTCTGCATATGAATTGCAATCTTTGGAAGAAATTGAAGATAATTCATCAATCCAATTCAAGCATGTTCAAGGAGCATTCTAATGCATATTGGAAACGCAACATCAATAGGACTTATTGGTCTTAAAGCTTTTACTATTCATCTGCAAGCTTTTATATCTGGAAATATGCCAAACTTTTCTATTATCGGCTTACCTGACACTTCATTAAGCGAAGCAAGAGAGCGCGTTAAATCAGCTCATTTTGCGTTGCATTGTAAATGGCCTGAAGGAAGGGTAACAGTAAACTTATCACCTGCTTCAATGCCAAAAAGCGGAGCATCATACGATTTAGCTATCGCGGCAAGCATACTAAGCGCAGAAAAGTATATTCCACTTACAGAATTAGAAAATACAGTTATTTTAGGAGAACTAAATCTTGACGGGACAGTATTACCTATTCAAGGCATTCTTCCTATTGCACTTTACGCAAAAAAGATGCATT
>CAMXWX010000077.1 GCA_947252975.1 uncultured Gardnerella sp. | reverse complement strand
ATGCGCAAGATATTGTTGCCGAGTCGCGCGATGAGATTCGCGGATGCCTTAACGGAGATGATGATCGCTTGCTTGTAGTCGTTGGGCCTTGCTCGGTTCACGACCCCGCTGCGGCTCTTGACTACGCGTCTCGTTTGGCAGATTTTCGCGCAAAGCTCGAAGGTGAGCTTTTGATTGTTATGCGCGTTTACTTTGAAAAGCCGCGCACAACAGTTGGTTGGAAAGGTTTGATTAACGACCCAGATATTGACGGCACGCACGATATTCACAAGGGTTTGCTTTTGGCACGCCGCACGCTTCTTGGTGTGCTAGACGCTGGTTTGGCTGCAGCAACCGAGTTTTTGGAGCCGACTAGCCCGCAGTTTATTGCGGATGCGGTTAGCTGGGGGGCGATTGGCGCGCGTAACACGGAATCGCAGATTCATCGACAGCTTGCTAGCGGTCTTTCTATGCCAGTCGGATTTAAGAACGCTACAGATGGCTCTGTTACGGCTGCCGTCAATGGCTGCCTAGCTGCTAGCCAGCATCACACTTTCTTTGGAATTGACCATCTTGGACGCGCTTGCGCTGTACAAACGCTTGGAAACCCTGATTGCCATGTTGTTTTGCGCGGCTCTAGCAAGGGGCCAAACTACGATGCATCTTCTGTTGCAGCGGCTGTTGCGTCGGTTCGATTGAGGCTTGGCACGAATTGCGTAGCGTCTAATGGCGTTGTAATCGACTGCTCGCACGGAAATTCGGGCAAAGATGAGAATCGCCAGATTCAAGTCGTGCAAGATATTGCGGATCGTTTTGCGCACGGCGAAAAAGGCATTAAAGGCGTTATGATGGAAAGCTTCTTGCAAGGCGGAAACCAAGATCCTGCGCCTTTGAGTGAGCTTGAGTACGGAAAGTCGATTACGGATCGATGCATTTCTTGGGAAGATACCGAGCGCTTGCTTAACACTCTTGCGCAGTCTGTTTCTGCTCGCCGACTTAAGTCTTGATTATCGCGCGCGACGACCTACCTTTTCGCTTATACCGCGCTAACGGCGCGACACGCCGTGTTTTTTTAGTTGTAAACAATTACAATAAATCCTCAAATAGTCAGCATTTTTGAACAAAGGAGTGCAAAATGTGCGAATCGCCAGCCACCAATCGCAACAGTCTTCCTAAAGATAAAGATGGCGCTTTAAGCCGCGCTCTTCCAATCGCGCGATACGCGATTTTTGCGCTTCTGCTTGCTGGTGCGTTTCTTCTTGCGTTTGCGTGGTATCGCGGCACTCACAGCAAAGGCTACACTGTTGTTGCCTGTTCTGCACTATGGTTTAGTGTTATTGTTCCGTTTATTACGCTGATTGTACTTTGCATTTTTGTGCGCGGATGGCGTCTTGTTGTTGGCTCTATAATTTGCGTTTTGCTAATAGCGTCTTTCTTTGGATTTATTGCGCTTCAAGATCAAATCATGGAGTTTCTAAATATCCCCGCTACAAATCCTTGGTTTGAATTCACGTGCAGCGCTTTGCTAAAAATTGCAACCGCGTCTTTTGTTATTATGTGTTGTGTAAGCGTATTTTTGATTAGACGCAATTCAATGCACAAGATTAAAGGATGATTTGACGAATGACTAAGTTTACAAAAATTGCCATTATTGGCGCTATGGAAGAAGAAGTTGCGCACATTGCTGCCTCGCTTAGCAATGTTAAGCACGATAAGGCGGCCAGCTTAGACGTATCTTGCGGCGTGCTTGAATGCGAAGATGGCGGAAAAATCGAAGTTGCTGCAACAGTTGGCGGAATGGGACTTGTAAATGCTGCTGCAACTGCGCAGTATTTAATTGATACGTACAAGCCGCAGGCTGTAATCTTTTCGGGAATTGCAGGAAATCTCAATAAAAATTTGCATACGAATGATGTTGTTCTTGGAAAAACATTAAGATATTTAGACACCGACATGCGCATGATTAGTCAGTGGAAACCGTTTACAAACGAGTACCATTCAGACGATTATCTTCTTAAAACAGCAGACAGTGTTTTAACAAAGATGGGCATTAATCACATTTTGGGAACAATCGCATCTGGTGGATATTTTGTAGACACGCCCGAAAAAGTGGCGGAAGTAATTGAGGCAACTCAAGCGGATGCTGTAGAAATGGAAGGCGCTGCGATTCTTCACGTTGCTGCAAGAAACGACGTTCCAGCGTTAGTTGTGCGCGCAATGAGCGACAATGCAGACACAAAATACGAGGAGTTTCACACTTTCGACATATCCGAATACGCGGATACGGCTGCAAAAATGACGGTAAATATTGCTAGAAATTTGTAGAATTCAACACGCCGATGTGGTCGCCGACGCGTTGCACCGTCAATCAAAAGGCGAGTAGCGCTAAATGCCGCCATTTTCTAAGCTCAATCAGATTTTGGCGGCAAGGTTTTTACCCCCCTCTTAATATTGGCATCGTTAATAGAAGAAAAAGGTAATAAGAAATAAAAGATGCCAGTTTTGAACATTAGTTTAATTAATTTAAGAGGAAAATTTGCGGTAGGTTATACGAGAAACGCAGATTGGCTGGCATAATGGCAATTCTTCTTGAAAGGAATGAAGAATATGCGTAAAAATGCAGTAAAAAATGCAGTAGAAAATAGTGCAGTAAAAAATCGATCAATCAAATTGAACACAAAGTGGAATATGCGCGCGATTGCAGCAGGATTGTTAGCGTCCGCAACTTTAGTAAGCTTTGCGGCTTGTGGCGACAATATTCCTGCAAGCAGTTCGCAACCGTCCACAAATTCTTCCGCAAAAATCGTAGGAAACTTCCAAGGATCTGGTGCATCTTCCCAGCAGGTTGCTGTAGAAGCGTGGATTGCAGGATTCCAATCCAAAAATCCTGGCGCTAAAATCGCCTATAATCCAACTGGCTCAGGCGCAGGAGTTACAACATTTATGACGGGAGCCACAGCTTGGGCTGGGTCCGATAAATCGCTAAGCGACGACGAAGTTGAAAAGTCTAAGTCGGTTTGCGCTAATGGCACTACAGCTTTCGACGTTCCAGTATACGTTTCTCCAATCGCAGTAATCTTTAATCTAAAAGGCGTTTCGGATGCTGGAAAGCACATAAATATGGACGCTTCTACAATCGCAAAAATCTTCGACGGCAAGATTACGCGTTGGAACGACGATGCAATTAAATCGCAAAATCCAAAGCTAAAGCTTCCAGATAAGCCGATTACAGTTGTTCACAGGTCCGACAAGTCTGGCACAACGCAGAACTTCTTAAGCTACATAAAAGACGTTGCTCCAAGCGATTGGGCGTACGATCTTAGCGAAAATTGGCCAAATAGCGTAGGCCAGGGCGCAAAAGGCACGTCTGGCGTTGTTTCCACAATCCGCATGGCAGACGGAGCGATTGGATACGCGGACTTCTCGCAAGTTGGAAAGCTTGGAACTGTTGCAGTAAAAGTGGGAGATTCTTACAACCAGATTAGCCCAGAAGGTGGCTCTATAACCGTTAACGATTCAAAGGTTGACGAAGATGCTGCAGCAAAAGCAAAGCACCGCGTTGTTGTTAAAATAAACCACAAAACGGAAGAAAAAGGCGCTTATCCGATTGTGCTAGTTTCTTACGATATTGT
>CAMXWX010000076.1 GCA_947252975.1 uncultured Gardnerella sp. | reverse complement strand
TCTCGATGGCACTGAGCTTGCTATTTCTGAATCTCAAGAGCGCATGGCTGTCGACGTTGCGTCAAGTGATGCTGAAGAATTTTTGAAGTATGCTCGTGAAGAAAATCTTGAAGCAGAAATAATAGCGACTGTTACTGAAGAAGCGCGAATGCGAATGACTTGGCGTGGAAAAACCATTGTTGACTTAAGCAGAGCATTCTTAGCTTCTAATGGCGCTCCAAAACAGCAGATACTGCATATTGAAAGTGGAGAATCTTACGAAACTCCATGGCAGAATCAGTCAAATTTGCCGTTAGAAAAGCGCATGCATAACTTAGTTTCGGATATTAATATTGCTTCAAATAAAGGCTTATCTGAACGATTTGATTCTACTATTGGCGCTGCTACTGTGCTTATGCCTTTTGGCGGTCGCCGTCAGCTTACTCCTGCTCAAGCTATGGTTGCTAAATTCCCAGTATTTGGCGAAACAAACACAGCTTCCGCAATGGCTTGGGGCTTTAATCCGTATTTAATGGAAAAAAACCAATTCACTGGTGCCTATGTTGCTGTTGTTGAATCATTGGCAAAGCTAGCAGCTAGCGGTTTCACGCGCGAACGTGCTTACTTGAGTTTGCAAGAATATTTTGGCAAGCCTCACGATATTCCAGAGCGTTGGGGAAAGCCAGCTGCAGCAGTTCTTGGTGCTTTAAGTGCACAGCTTGATTTTGGAGTTGGTGCTATTGGCGGCAAAGATTCTATGAGCGGCAGTTTTGAGAATCTGGATGTGCCACCAACTTTGATTTCGTTTGCTGTTTCTACCGGAGACGCACGTTTAACTGTTTCACCTGAATTTAAGGGTGTAAATCATAAAGTTATACGTATTGCTCTAAAGTATAAATCCGACGGAATCACTCCAGAAAAAGAAAGCTTCCTGAAAGCACTAGAAATTGTAGAAAATATTACGAAAAACAAGCAAGCTCTTGCTATATCTACTCCTGGCTACGGTGCTAGCGCAGAAAGCTTATTCAAAATGACGCTTGGAAATCATATTGGTCTTAAATTATTCAACAATTTAAGCGACGATGATTTATTTAAGCCAGCATATGGAAGCTTCTACGTTGAACTCAAGGAAGACGCTGAAGTTCCATCTTTAGCTAATACAAGCTTGGTTGACGTTGAGATTGTTGGCGAAACAACTGAAAATTACGCAATTACTTCATCAAATAGCGAAGAAATTGATTTAAGTGATTTGCAAAAGGTTTGGGAAAGCGAACTTTCCTCAATCTTCCCGTACAAAAAGCCTGGCGAGATTGTAGAAACTATTAATAACAAAACTAATGTTTCTACTACAAATCACATGCACATAGGAAAACTAAAGCCGCTTTCGCATCCTCGCGTTATTATCCCAGTTTTCCCTGGAAATAATTGCGAATACGATACTCAAGCTGCTTTTGAAAAAACTGGAGCAGACGCTCATACGCTTATTATTAATAATTTAAGTGCAAAAGATATTGCACAATCAGCTGAGAAATTGGTTGAAGAGATTAAAAAGAGTCAAATTGTAATGATTCCGGGAGGCTTCTCCGGAGGCGATGAGCCGGACGGTTCTGCGAAATTCATTACAGCATTCTTTAGGAATCCAGCAGTAACAGACGCAGTTCGTGACTTGCTTAATAATCGTGACGGTTTAATGCTTGGAATTTGCAATGGCTTCCAAGCGCTTATTAAGCTGGGCTTGGTTCCTTTTGGAGATATTGTTCCTATGGATTCTAACTGCCCAACTCTTACCTACAACACTATTGGCAGACACCAAAGTAGGATTGTTCGCACTAGAGTTGCTTCAAATCTTTCACCATGGTTAGCAAATACGCAAGTTGGAGACATGCATACTGTTGCAATTTCTCATGGAGAAGGTCGCTTTATTGCTACTAACGAAGTTATGGAAAAGCTTATTAAAAACGGTCAAATAGCTACACAATATGTTGACAGCAATGGCGTACCAAGTATGAGCTTAAACGTAAATCCTAATGGCTCAATGATGTCAGTAGAAGGTATTACAAGCCCAGACGGTAGAGTTTTTGGAAAAATGGGACATTGCGAGCGCGCAGGTCGTGACTTGTATGTCAATATTCCTGATTTCCATGAGCAACCATTGTTTGAAGCTGGCGTTGAATATTTCACTGCATGAGCTTTAGTTTACAGTTGCAAAACTTGTATCAAAATAACTACAAATTCGACGATTACAATCATCGATTATTAGGGGGTATGAATGTCTGCAGAACTTGAAGATATTCACGAAGAATGCGGCGTATTTGGTGTGTGGGGTCATCAAGATGCAGCTAGGCTGACATATTTTGGACTTCATGCGCTACAGCATCGAGGACAAGAAGGTGCCGGCATTGTATCTAACGACAATGGCAAACTGCATGGGTATCGCGGATTGGGATTGCTAACTCAAGTATTTAGCAATGAACAAGTTATGGATCGTCTTACTGGAAACAGGGCTATCGGTCACGTGCGATATGCTACTGCAGGTTCTGGAAGCGTTGATAACATTCAGCCTTTCCTATTCCGTTTCCACGATGGAGACGTAGCTCTTGCGCATAACGGAAATTTGACAAATTGCACTAGCCTACGTAATTCCTTGGAAGATAAAGGCTCAATATTCCACTCAAATTCTGATACTGAAATATTGATGCATTTGATTCGCCACTCCAGTAAAGCAACTTTTATGGATCGCCTAAAAGAAGCTTTACAAACTGTTCATGGCGGTTTTGCTTACTTATTGCTTACTCAAGATGCACTAATCGGAGCGACTGATCCAAATGGTTTCCGCCCTCTTTCGCTTGGTCGTATGAAGAACGGCGCATACGTGCTCGCTTCTGAAACTTGTGCGCTTGATATTGTGCGAGCAGAGTTTATTCGCGATATTGAGCCTGGCGAAATCATTGTTATTAATGACGATGGCTACACTATTGAGCAATATACGAAGCATGTACAGCATGCAGTATGCTCAATGGAATTTATTTATTTCGCTCGCCCAGATTCTAATATTTACGGTATTAATGTTCATTCTGTGCGAAAGCGTATGGGTGCGCGTTTGGCTAAAGAATCTCCTGTTGAAGCAGATATGGTTATTGGAGTACCTAATTCTTCACTTTCTGCTGCTGCAGGATACGCTGAAACAAGCGGAATTCCAAACGAAATGGGATTGATTAAAAACCAGTATGTTGCACGCACTTTTATTCAACCGACGCAAGAATTACGCGAGCAAGGCGTTCGTATGAAACTTTCTGCTGTTCGTGGTGTGGTTGCAGGAAAACGCGTTATTGTTATTGACGATTCGATTGTTCGCGGAACTACTTCTAAGCGCATTGTGCAATTGCTTCGAGAAGCTGGCGCTAAAGAAGTGCATATGCGTATTTCTTCCCCTCCGCTTAAATATCCTTGCTTCTACGGTATCGATATTCAAACTACGAAGGAACTTATTGCAGCAAAGCATTCAGTTGAAGAAATTCGCGAATATATCGATGCTGATTCCTTAGCATTTTTGTCTTTAGATGGATTAGTCGAGTCGATTGGATTAAAAAAGCCTGCTCCTTATGGCGGTTTGTGCGTTGCTTACTTTAATGGCGACTACCCTACTGCACTAGACGATTACGGCGAAGAAT
>CAMXWX010000075.1 GCA_947252975.1 uncultured Gardnerella sp. | reverse complement strand
TTTGACATACCACCATTATGTTTTCTCATTTTGCTCAAATGAGAATCCTGATTAACTTGTTTCATGATTTTCCTTGCCTTACCTACTGAGCACAGTAATTACGATTTACAACTATCTAACTAGTCTGCTTTGTTTTTACTTGTGCTCTTTGAAGAACTCATACTTGCTTTCTGCAGACGTAAACTTAGAATTCTTCATATCTTTGACCATTGTTGCTTGAGCCTCTTTGATTGCATCATCAATAGACTCACCATTTTGCATAACGTTCTGGAAAGCAGCCTTGCTACTTGTTTCCACAGTAGAAGGCGTGATTCCTGGCCAGATTAGGCGATCTGCACGCGGTTGAATCGCAGCCATTACTGGAGCCTTTAGAATCTCAGGATCGTTTTGCAAAGACTTCTTTGCTGGGAACGAGTTCAAATGCTTTACTGCCGAGCGAATAAACGCATCGTTAGCAAGAATGAACTTAATAAAATCTTGAGCAACCTCTTGCTGATCTTTTGACTGGTGAGCGTTAATTCCTGGAGTAGATTCTCCATTGTAGCGATCGTACGCAAATGGCTTTTCTTTTGTGAATGTTGGAGTTGGGAAGACTCCATATTCAATATTTGGGTACTTTTCTTTTAGCACACCTTCAAGCCATCCCCAAGCGTAAACCATTCCAGATTGGCCGTTTCCAAAGCTCTGAGTGTAATCTGTACCAAAGTCGGTAGAAATGACCTTGTCTTTGTCGTACAAATTCTTCAAGAACTTCATGTTTTCACGCGTGACTTTGTTGTCGAAATTAGGTTTCTTGCCACTTTCATCAAAAGCAAGTTCGCCACGCTGATAGTTCAATCCTTGATTGATTGCAGCATAGGCATCGCCGTTCACGTTGAATCCAGCCTGTGCCATCTTGGAACCGTTCCACTTAGTGAGTTTCTTTGCCACTTCGCGCAACTCATCCCAAGTAGCAGGAATATCTGCCTCGGTTAAGCCAGCTTCCTTCCAAAGCTTCTTATTGTAGTAGATATTTCCCGTATTGATTACGGAATCAATGTACTTTACATTACCTTTAGCATCTTCATGCGCACTAGCCGTTGCGTAATCCGATTCCATAGCAGCCTTGTCAATCTTGTAATCGGCAGCATATGGGCGAATAAGCTCATCTTTGGAGTTGTGAATATTGAACAAAGCTGGGCCCTTTGTTCCCTTTAGAGCAAGCGGAAGCTTTGTCCAGTAATCATCCCAAGCAACGTTCTTAGTCTTAAACTTTACATTTGGATAAATCTTTTGATAATCCTTAATCATGTCGTAAATTGGATCAGTGGACGCGTCTCCCCAGCTCCAATACTCAAGCTGGATTGGCTTTCCTTGATTTACTAAATGATTTGGGTCATACTTTAAAGCTTGACCCATAACAGCTAGGCCTTTGTCTTTCTTTGTATCTGTTACTCCTGCTGCACCATTATTCCCACATGCGGCAAGCGTAGAAATCATTCCTAAAACTGCTATGCAGGATATGCATATTTTTTTAATTTTCATTACTACTCCACTTCCTCGTGAAATTGATGGGTAACTTTATAATATTGCTTTACGTTTAGCTCGGTCAAACATTAAAAATGTAAATGTAAAGGTTTTCATTTTGAATCCTTAATACTAGGCTATTTTTGCATGAATAAATACTTTTTAGGCGGCGTGTCTAAAAATGTAAACCTTTTCATTTATGATAACTAGAAGCAGGGTAATTACAAGAGATGCGGTTAAAACGCTGCAGCTAAAACGCTTAAAAGAGGTGCGACTTGTCAAAAACTAGTATTTGCGATGTAGCAACACTGGCGGGAGTATCGATTGCAACCGTCTCCAGAACATTCGCACATCCAGAAAAAGTATCCGCATCTACACGCGCCAAAGTCATGCGCGCAGCCGAACAAATGGATTTCACTGTTTCTAGAACCGCTGGAGAGCTTAAAACAGGCAAATCGTATCGCATAACGCTACTAATCGGAAGCAGTAAAATCGAATGGTTTAGCGCAGCAATTATAGAAGGATTAAATAGCGTACTTAACAAAAACGGCTACGACCTTGTAATACACCTTTTAGAGGGAGTTGAACAAAGAAAAAACTTCTTTAAAGAGCTGCCTTTACGCGCAAACACAGACGCAATAATCGTATCGTCATTTGACATAAGCAGCAGCGAGGCCGAACAATTACAACGCATAAACGTACCAATTGTTGGAATAAACTGCACAGCTTCTAAAGTGCTTTCTGCATCAATCGGAATCGACGATGCTCTGGGTATAAAACTTGCGATTCAACACTTAGCAACATTAGGGCATAAGCGTCTTTTATACGTGTATGAGCATTTTTGTTCATCTTTCCGCTTTAGCTCGTCAAGAAGAATAACAAGCTTTGAAAACGTGTGCAACAATATTGATGGAATGCAAGGGAAAGTACTGCCAATAGACATAAAAGATGACCCTATAGATGCAACTCTTTCTGAGCTTTTTACACAAGAAAATCCGCCTACTGCAATATGCTTCCACCAGGATTCAACAGCAATGCCCTTTCTGTTTAGATTGCAAAAACTAGGAATTCGCGTGCCTGAAGATTTATCGATTATAGGATTCGACAATGGCACTTATGCAAAAGAGGCTGGACTAACCACAATCCGTCAAAATCCTAAAACAATGGCAGAACAAGCTGGGAACATTGCGATATCTCTTATAGAAGGTAAAGCTGTAGCGCGAAGACATCTTACAGCTCCAGTGCAACTTATTATAAGAAATTCTACGGCTGCACCTAAAGCAGAATCGTGAACACGCTTGCGATTACAAGCATCAGCGGATACCACGCATACATAAGCCAGCGGAATTGCTTAGTTTGCTTAGGGCCGTCGCCATACGGACTGCGATAATGCAACACAGCCACGCCAACGCCTGGCGCCAAAAGCGACATAGCGCCGAAAGCGCCAGCAATCAGCTCCATGCGAATCTCGTGGTTTTCTAGGAATCTAAAGATAAGAACAAATCCTAAAAGTAAAGCTCCGCCCCAAAAAATATTCTGCCTAAAGCCGATTTTCCCGAAAAGATTCCACAATATTCCTGCAACCAGGATCACTGCGATTGACGCCACTTTTTGCGCGCCACTAAAACGCGCGCGAACCATGTCGATTCCCGAAAGCACAAACAACGCAATAACAAGCCCAAACACTGGGTTTTGCGAGCGCATATCGAAAGCGCATCCAAAGGTTGCAAAGTCGTACGGAACCTCGCAAATAAGAGCCAGCACAAGCAGACGAAGCGTGTAAAGGTTGAGGTTATGCGTGTTTTGATATCCGCGAACAAGCAGCCACGCGTACCACGGCAGAGCCGACCAGCTTATAACTTCGCACACTACGGCAGCCGTGAGGCTCCACATGTTGGATGCGGAAAGGCCGCCAAAAAGGTGCGGAATCACGGTTGTGCCGAACGCGCTGAGCATCATCATTACAGCGCCGAGCAGCTTGAACTTTTTGAGCGTAATCCCCATTTTTATGTTCTTGTCTGCGCGGATCTTTGGTTTTAGCGCGTCCATAATTCACCTCTTGCTCGCACGCGTGGCGTTAAGTGCGTATAACGTTAAGTGCGTATAGCTTTTGCCATCATTGCATAATCATTGCATAATCATTGCAATTGTATCAAACCCTAACTTAAATCTCTGTGGCGCGCAACGACCTGCCGTATTTTAGATACAATCGCACTACAGTTCTGCGTGTTTATGTAGTGCGTTTGTAT
>CAMXWX010000074.1 GCA_947252975.1 uncultured Gardnerella sp. | reverse complement strand
GTGGATATTGCAAGCATTGCTGCGTGATTTTAGCCAAGCATAGCTGAGTAATTTTTTAGCGCTGAAAATAGTGTGTTCTTTTTTAGAGCACATTGTTTTCGGCGCTTTTGCTTTAGAGCGCAGAATCGCGAATGCGCCCAATCGTAATCGCAGTTTGCAAAACGTATGCTTCTCGTGGATCGGTGGCGTCCCATCCTGTTGTTTGCGCAACTTTGCGCAAGCGGTATCGTATTGTGTTTGGATGCACGTTAAGATTGTGCGAAGTTTGATCCAGCGCGCCGCCAAATCGCAAGAAAGCGTCTACTGTTTGCAAAGTCGGGTCATCTGGGTTGTACGGCGCCAAGCTTTGATACACCTTGGTGTACAAGGTTTCTACGGCAGTTTCGTCGCCTATAAGTGCGCGCTCTGGAAGAACGTCGTCGCAGCGGATTATTTGCGGTAAATGCGTTACAGATGGCGCAACGGCAAGCGCTGCTAGGGTTGCTGTGATTTCTTTGCATATTTTTTGCGCGCCGACTACAACTTCGCTTATGCAAACGGGTTTTCCCGACTTTGCAAACACTTCGCACATCTTGTTTAATGCTGTTGGATTTGGGTTTTCTCTTAGCGCAAGAATGATTATGTGCGAAGGCGCTGCATCTTTGCGCGAGACGCTTTCTTGCGATTTTCCGCCGATTTTCCACGTTTTTGCACGCGCGCTAATGGCGTCTAGCTGCACTCTGTCAACTATTGCATCGTATGCGCCGCATGCGCCAAGTTGCGTCCATATTGCGCGTCTTAAAGAGTCTGTGTTGTTCTGCGCCGCATGCGCGCCTGCGTTTTGCGGTGTTGGATTTGGGTTGTCGTCGTTTGAGTTCAATTCCGTTTTATACGTGCCTGCAATCGCCACGAATCGCGTATTTTCTTGCCATTGCAAGAGGTGCATTAGCGCGCTTACGCGACTATCTGCAATGCCGTTCATAAGGCACGTTCCGATTAGCGCGTGCAATCGCAAGCGCGTTGCCGCGTCAAAAATTTTGCCGTCTCGAATGTCAAAAATTCCGAGTGCATCTTCGCTTTTTGGAGCGCATGGCATTGGCGTAAAGTTTGGTGTGGAACTTGGTGTAAAGCCTTGTGCGCTAGATTCTTCGGCAGATTCGCATGCTTCACTGCGTTCGTCATCTGGCTTTACGCTTGTAAGAATTGTAAGAAAGTCAGCGTTTTCGTCCATTCACTCCCTCAATTCTTGTGCGAATCCTCGTGTGTCTTGTAGTGTGTATTGTTGTGCTAATCCTCGCGCGTACTATCATGCACCAAATCGCAATTTATTTTATCACTTTGACGGCATGTATTACGGCATGAGATGCAAACGCTATCCCTTATAAACATTAGAACCGTAAAGAAGAACGCAAACGCAATCGGAAGCATGTGTCGCTCAAAATTGTTTGCTGGAGCCAACACCATTACGCCCATCAAAAGCGCAAGAGGCGCGTGCAAAACCAGCGTTTTCCACCTGCGCAATGCTATTTCGGCAACGCCAATCAGCAGCGTTGCAACAACATACAAGTTTCCGTGAATAATCCACCCAAGAATCGGCGTATTGCTCCACGCTTCCGCGCTGCTCGATACAGCGCCACGCCACTCGGGCAGCCAGTAGCGAATCCACTCAGAATTCTTTATATTCTCGGTGTTTACATAGTATTCGGGGCCAACATAAGGCACGTCTAGAATGTCGAAGTAGCCGTACGACTTTGCTAGCAGCGCATCCGTTGCAACAATCGGGCTGTGTGTAATCATAAGCAACCATGCGTGGTTAAACTTTTTCATGTTGTCTTTTGTAATATAACGCCAACGGTAGCTCACTTTTTTAGATTGCAAGCCAGAAGATTTTACAGGGTCCGCGTCTTGAGGAGTGTACGCTTCTGCAGTTTGACTAAGATTGAAAATTGGCGATATTGCGCGCTTTGCTGCATGCGGTATGCTTTTGGGGTCTAGCTTTGCGATTCTTGCGATTTGCTGAAGTTGCACTCCGCGGCTTTCGATTGGGTCGCCATTTATAATCGCACCGCTAGAAATCGCAAGCATAATCGCGCCGTGTATAAGAATTGTTGGTAGCAGAATGCATAAAACCCATATTTTCCAACGTTTTCTGTTAGATATAATCAGCAACACAAATTGAATCGCAAGAATGTACCACGCGTATTTTGCGGCAATTAGCATAATGCACACGCTGATTATTAATTCGACGATTGTGTGTGCGGCTGGTTTTTGCTTGAATTCCAGGCGATTAAGCTCGTACATTATTCCAAACCACCACACAAATGCAAACGCGAACAGTGGCGATTTTGTAAGCGAAATCGTTGAAAACACTACAAGTGGGCTGAATAAAAATGTGATTATTACTGCTGCGCGCAAGGCGATTGGTGTTGATGCGATTGGTGTTGATGTGCATACAGCTTGCGATTCGCTTGTTTTACCCTTAGCCCACGGCGTGTTTAAGAATCGGTTTGCGGTTGCAGCGCAACAAAATGCCGCGAGCACAAATTGCATAACGGCAAGAAGCACGATTCCTGCGTCGTTCGACTCTGTAAAATAGCGCGATATTGCGGCTGTAGCGCCGTAAATGAGCGTTAAAACAATGTTGTGTTGGTCGCTTAAGTACGTTGGTTTTGCGGGCCAAAGGTAGTGCGCCGTAGGGTAAATGTCTGCTGGAACAAAGCTAAAGAAGCCAATGTATGGCTGTTTTAGGCCAGTAACTTGATTCCATGCCCAGCTGTATTCGCGGATTTGCGAGCAAATGTCGGCTCCGTAGGCAGCGAGCAGCGTTGCGGGCGCCCACAGCCAGCCGATAATCAGCGTTAGGAAAATGTTTCGTTTTCGGCAGGTTGAGTGGTAAAAACACCACTTTGCAGCGCGTTTTGCGTTAAAAAATGTGGTGCGTAGGGTTGTGGCGATTTTTGGCTGTGATTGTTTTGGCTGTGATTGTTTTATTTGCGATTTTTCTGGCGATAATTCTGCTTGTAATGATTTTTCTTGCGATGCTTTTGCGCGTATAAATCTTGCGATTTTTGGCATTACTCCGTTTTTGCCAAAATAAATAAGAACCCTCAAAATTGCGTAATATGCGCAAAATGCGATTACAAAAATCAGCGCATTTAGCCAATTAAAATCTGTTAAAGATCCTTGTGCGCGGTAGATTACGCCCAGACTTGTGCAGGTTGCAAGGAAGATACATGTAAAAACGATTAGCGAGTTTGCGGCGATTTTGCTTGCCGCTTTTGTGCTCGTGTTAATGCGTTTCATGTTCCACCTAATGCTTGTGTTTTGTTTGGTCTGTGTTTTTCTTGCACTCTAATTATACCCGCTATAATCGCTTGCGCTCCAATCTGCCTTTTCGCGCTACGCTTTAAGCGAAAAGGCAGGTTGTCGCGCGAATCGCACTTGATGTTTTCATAGGGGGGGGGGGTATATTATTAATGGCTTATGATAAGTGCCCATTTACTGGCCGTAGTTAGCAGATGATTATTTAATCTGTAAGTTTTGCAGTTTGCTTTGCAAGCTTAGTAAATACGCGGAGAGGGAGGTGTGCCGATGTGTAATTTACATTGCGGTGGCCATTTCCTTCGATTATTGCGCTCAATTTGCGCTAAAGCAGCGTGCGCTCGCCGTGCGATTGTTGCGCTTTTTGTTGTTGTTGCTACTATTCTTGCCACTTTTATGATTGCTCCGACTTATGCTTTAAGCGCTGGCGAAGGTGCTGGTGAGAAAGTTAGCGCTGAGAAGGTTGTTGATGCGCAGTCTGGTTCTGCTAAGAGTGAGGG
>CAMXWX010000073.1 GCA_947252975.1 uncultured Gardnerella sp. | reverse complement strand
AACCTGTACTGTTTTTTCTGCGCAAGTAGTCGTTTCACTTTTTACAGCTTCACCCTCTGCAGTTTTAGCCGTTTCGTCTTCCACAACAACTTCCGTTTCAGTAGCATATGCATCATCGCTCCACGGAGTAGTACAGCGGCACACGTTAGGATCAAACTCATCTTTAATGCGCTCTAACACCATGTCACCAATCGGATTTACACCTTTGCCCATTACCAATGTTTGCGCAAGCAAAGCATGCAAGCATTTAACACGAACTGGCATTCCACCAGCGCTCATCTGACTAATATGCTCTTCACTATCCCCCAAAGACACAGCTAATTCATGACGGAATTCCAAATAATACTTATGTGCACGCTCATATTGTTTCTTTAAATCTTCGTCCGATTGTAATAGCTCGTTATATTCTCGCATAATACCGTCTGCTTCTACGCGAGACACCGCTTTTACAGCTTCAGGACTGGTAAGGTAGCATGTAGTTGGGAATGGAGTGCCATCTTCTAAGCATGGTCTAGTAATAACAGCAAGAGGTCTACCACAAACGCAACGAGCACCAACAGCTACCATTCCTCTAGGGAATCTTCCAAGTTGCTTTTCAACAATTGCACGCTCAGCATCACTCGCAGGTGTAGTAAATAAACGTTTTACAGCTTCTTTTGGAATATAATTCTTATTACTGTTCTGCATTTTATCTGAACTTTCTTGGCTGTTAGCCATGCGTTTCTACTCCTGTTAAAGCTGTTTTACAAATAAATAATTCTTTACTTTATCAGTTTATATATTTTATCAGTTTATGTGTTATAAGGATGGCACAGTATCTGGTTTGTCTGCTTTATGTATTGCATACATTAAGTCACTATACCAAGGCAAGACTGAATGAGTCTTAGTTTCGCTATTTTCTTGAGCAAATTCATTCGGAACTTTTCCAGTTACTGCCTCAGGATGCTCTACACGAACAGCCTGCTCACCAGGAAAAATAAAGCCGAGGCGATCTCTAGCTTGAGCGGTAACGTATGCTTTGTCTTTCCATCGGTCAATATTATTATCCAACGTACGCTTTTGTTCACGTAAATCACTTTCTTCACGCTGAAGTGCATGAAGCTCCGACAAGCTTAACGCATAATTTCTAACTGTTGAAATGCATTCAATTGAACCAACGGTAACTACAAAAACCATAAATAAAAACACGAGCGGTCCTGAAAGTAGTCGACGCTGTTGCAATGGTGATACTACATCCTCACCTAATGCCGTTTTACGACGCTTTTTCATAACCATACTCTCTAAATTACTCGATGTATTCGACGTGAAAACATCATGTATTCCGCTAATATCTTACGTGCTTTAGATGCAAAATGCTGTTGTACCACATTTACAGTCACTCTACATTTATTCGTTATTAAAATTAAAAAAAAAACTGACGAACAAAACTGCAAAAAAAATATTCAAATTTTTCTACTTAAACCAGTAATTTCTATTAATAACATCGATCATTTCAACTAATTGCTTTGTTTCTGCAATATCATGAGCACGTATTACACGTCCACCAGCCATAAACATCGCTGTTTCTGCAACTAAAGTAACTGGCAAACGATCTTCTTTATCTAAATTAAAAAGCTTCTTACCAAAGCCTTTTCTAGAAATCGCAACCAATATTGGTCTACCAAAACGATGCAATTGATTAATATTGCGCATCATTGCATAATCTTGTTCACCATCAGCAACCTTTGCATAGCCAATTCCTTGATCAAGAATGATCCTATTTAAGTCAACTCCTCCATCAACAAGCATTTTTAAATTATCACTAAAGAATTGACACATAACCTTTGTTAAATTGTCATATTCTGTATCTCTATTGCTATGCATTGTTACTAATCCAACGTTAGAATCTGCCATAAGCTTTACTTTTTCTGGAGAATCAAACGCACGAACATCATTTATAATATCTACGCCAGCTTCAATTGCAGCTTCCATTACAGGTAACTTGTAAGTATCTACTGCTACAGCAATTTGAGGATAATTTTTGTGAATATACTTAATAGCAGGTATAACGCGCTTTATTTCCTCTTCTGGAGTAATTTCTAGATAACCGCCAGGTTTTGTAGTTTGACCGCCTACTTCTATAACATCAGCACCGGCTTCAACTATTTCTTTAATATGGCTATTTACTTCGTCCTCACTTTGGTACTTGCCGCCGTCATAGAATGAGTCAGGAGTAATATTCAAAATCGCGTAAACTATAGGCTTGTCAAGTGTATCAAAGCAGAATCGCCCTGCATTCCACACAATTGCTTTTTGCTTTAATAGCGAGCGCAAACTTGCAAGTAATTCTCGATCTTCGTACCATGCTTTTTCGCACTCTTGCATAAAAGGTTTAAGAGCAATAAGCGGCAAAATGAAGTCAATAGAAGACTCGGAAACTTTGATAGCTGTATCAAAATGATCGAGAAAATCAGCTACTTTGCTTAAATCGTTCTCGCCAATATTTTCCCACGTGCATAAAATTTTTTGATTTACACAAAGATCCTGCAACAACGCTATATCTGCAATACTTTTAGAAGATGCATTCTCCAAATTGCTTTCAATAATTCGCATTTGTATTCTTTCTTTCTAAAACCTCATATTTAAAAACTAAATTTATATTCCAAACTAATTAAAAACTTCGCTACTTTCAATAATATTAATCCAATTAGTGTCGCTAGTTTTATTAAGCTTATCTTGGATGAGCTCATGATAATTTGCATCGTCTGCGCTTATTTCAAGCAAAGGAACTAATACAAATCTGCGATTATCTCTTTCTTTGTGCGGAATCGTAAGATTTTCACTTTTTATAGTTTGACCACCAAAATCAATAATATCTAAATCGATTGTTCGAGGACCCCAACGGACTATGCGCTTTCTGTGAAGACGCTGTTCAATATCATGAATAAAATCAAGCAATTCAAAAGCTGTTAAATCAGTGTCCAAACGTAAAGCAATGTTATAAAAACTGTCTTGCACTACGTCACCAACTGGTTCAGTTTCATACACTGAAGAAACGATAATATTGCTTACATGCGAATTTTGCTTCAATAGCGAAACAGCTTGGCGCAAATTAAGTAATCTATCACCTATATTGCTTCCAACACTTATGTATGCACTAGAAATCATATTTCCACCCCCCAAAAAAATAATTCAATTTATAGTTAAAAGTATATATCATAAACAATTAGGACTAGCCAACTTTATAAATTCAAATAATAAATAAGCTAATATCAAAAATTTTTATAACAAAAATGTCGCTGTAAATTCAACACTCTTTAGGAGCAATTAAATCTACAACGACATTTTTCAATACGCTTTTGTCTAAAGTCTGTAAAAATATTTTAGATTCAAAAGTAGTATTTTTTAGTTATTTTATTTTTGACTTATCTATTTTGCTTGAGCTTTACTCAAAATTGTATCTGCAGAATGCTGCAACTTTTGCAACTCTTCTTCAGTCAAGTCAAGTTGGCACTGCTTCACAATACCTTCGCGACCAACAATTGCTGGGTAAGAAAGATAAGAATGGTATTCCTCTCGATAGTTCGAAACAGGCATTTGCTCCTTTGAATCCGAAAGAACAGCATGGACCAGACGAACTGCAGCAGCAGCAATACCGTAATTTGTATACTTCTTTCCGTAGAACACAGTGAAGCCGCCTTGACGAGTTTCTTCATCGACAGCATCTAAATCAATATTCTTTTCTTTTGCAAACTCAACAATCGGCTGTTCAAGAACCTTAACTGTGGACCATGCGACGAACTGTGAATCACCATGTTCACCCAAGCTATAGCCCT
>CAMXWX010000072.1 GCA_947252975.1 uncultured Gardnerella sp. | reverse complement strand
GCCAAAGGTTGAGTTAACAGCGCCTATAAACGTTAAGCCAAATTCTTACGCAATTTTGCAAGAAGGAAATGGCGCTAAAATCCCAGAAAATAGTCGCGTATGCGCTAATGGCATTGTGTACAACGCTAAAAGCGGCAAAGAGCTTATGAACACCTGGAATCAAGGCAAACCAGACTGCTCAATTGTTGTTAAAAAGGGCGTTACTAGCAAGTCTTACTACACGCTGCTTAAGGGAAGGAAGATTAATTCCACGATTGCGTTTGGCATTCCTGCAAATCCACAAACTAAGCAAGACGCGTACGTAATGGTGTTAACTCTTGTTTCTGCAATGAAAACTCTTGATCGCGCAACAGGCAACAAAGTTAAAGATATTCCGCAAAATCTGCCGAAGGTAACTCTCGATAAGTCTGGCGCACCGTCGTTAGATAAGAATAACTACGTGCCAAATGGAAAGTTGATTTCTCAAACTTTGATTGAAGGCAACGGCAAAGTGGTTACCGAAAAAAGCACAGTAACCGCTCACTACACTGGATGGACTACAGACAAAGACGGAAAATTGTACCAATTTGACTCATCATGGAAGCGCGGCACGCCTGCGGACTTCTCGCTAGCCGGTCAAGTTATTCCAGGATGGACTAAAGGCTTAGCTGGAAAGAAGGTTGGGTCACAGGTTCTTTTGGTTATTCCGCCAGAAGATGGATATGGCAAAGAAGATAAGAAGGACGCAAAAGGAAATGTAACTATTCCTGCAAATTCAACTCTTTACTTTGTTGTAGATATTCTCTACGCTTCGTGATTAGTCGCGATTTAACTCGCGATTAAACTGCGATTAAACTGCGATTAATGTTATGCCGCGCTTGAATAAATCTTGCGCGGCATTTTTGTATGCGCGACGACCTGCCTGAGCGCTTTGAGCGTAGCGCGCGAAGGCAATTCGGAGCGCTGAGCTTGCTCAAAGTTGAAAGCACAGTGTGCTTTCAACGCAAGCGAAGACGTGAGCGCGCTGTAACGCGCGAACTATTTGCCAAATTTGGTACAAAGTCGGGAAACCGCCAGCGTTACAAACGTCTCACCGCCGAGACAAATGTAACGAATTCGGAGCGCAAAAAAGCCAGAGCTAAATGCCCTGGCTTTTGCTAATCATAAGTTAATTAACGCCGCGCGGCTTACGCGTATGCGTGCGAATCAAGTATTCCTGGCTATCTACCAATGGCCTGCCTTCTACATCGCGAGAATGCAACGTATAAGTGCCGTCGCCATCCATCCACCAAGAAACCGTTGAATCCGCCATTTGCAAATCAATGTACTGAATCAACGCTTCCACCTGGTCTGGAGCACTTATGCGAACCAGCGTTTCAACGCGCCTATCAAGATTACGATGCATCAAATCGGCCGAGCCAATCCACACTTCTGGGCCACTTGCAGGTCCATCGCCAATTTGCGGACCGCAAGAATTAGCAAAAGCGTAGATTCTGCTGTGCTCAAGGAACCTGCCAAGAATAGAACGAACGCGAATATTCTCACTCAAGCCCTCAATGCCAGGCTTTAGCGAGCAAATTCCACGCTCCACAATGTCAATCTTTACGCCAGCTTGAGCCGCTCGATACAAAGCGTCAATCGTCTTTTCGTCAACAACAGAATTGACTTTAATCTTAATCCACGCTTCTTTTCCAGCAAGAGCCGCTGCCTCTTCCCTGCGAATTCGCTCAATAATGCCCGTTCGAACTGTGCGAGGAGCAACAAGCAAACGATGGAAGCTTGACTTTGGAGCGTAGCCCGAAAGCTGATTAAACAAACGAGTCAAATCTTGACCAACTACAGGATCGCAAGTAAGCAAGCCCAAATCTGTGTAAAGGCGAGCAGTCTTAGGGTTGTAGTTGCCAGTACCAACGTGGCAATAGCGGCGCAATCCTTCGGCTTCTTGACGAACCACAAGCGAAAGCTTGCAATGCGTCTTTAATCCAACAATTCCATACACAACGTGAACGCCTGCGCGCTCAAGCTTGCGCGCCCAAGCAATGTTGGCGTCTTCGTCGAATCGCGCTTTAATCTCAACAAGCGCAAGCACCTGCTTGCCAGCGTGAGCCGCGTCTACAAGAGCGTCGATAATCGGCGAATTACTAGACGTGCGGTACAGCGTTTGCTTAATTGCAAGCACTTTTGGATCTGCCGCCGCTTGCGCCAAGAACGCCTGAACAGAAGTAGAGAACGAATCGTAAGGGTGATGCAACAAAATATCATGCTCGCGAATCGAAGCGAAAATATCTTGCGCGTGGCTGGTTTCCACTTCTGCAATCTGGCGATTTGTAGTAGGAATAAACGGACGATACTTCAAATCTGGGCGATCCAGCGCTTGCAATTCAAAAAGAACCGTCATATCTAGCGGCGAAGGCAAACGATAGACTTCCTCTGGGCTTACGCGCAATTGATTAGCCAGCAGCTGCGATAAGAATGGGCTAGCTTCGTCGGAAATCTCAAGACGAATAGGCGGCCCAAAACGACGACGCAAAAGCTCCTTTTCCATAGCGTTGAGCAAGTTTTCTGCATCGTCTTCCTCAACGTCAATATCTTCGTTACGCGTAACGCGGAAAGATCGCGCTTCCTTAATAATCATGCCTGGGAAAAGCGATTCCAAATGTGCTGCAATCAACTTTTCCATAGTAATAAAGCCGTAGCGCTCTTCGCGACCCTCTTCGTCTGTTAAATCGTCAACTGGAACAAGACGATTCAAATTATCTGGAATCTTTACGCGAGCAAAATGCGATTTTCCAGAATTTGGATTCTCTACAATAACAGCCAAGTTAATAGACTTGCCAGAAATATATGGGAACGGGTGTGCAGGATCCACTGCAAGTGGCGTTAATACTGGGAAAACCTGCTTGCGATAATAGTCTGAAAGCCTATCTTTTTCGGATTGCGTAAGCTTATCCCAACTGAGCATAACAATGCGCTGCTTAGCAAGTTCTGGCAAAATGTGGTCAATAACATAATGCGCATGCTCATCTTGACGACGATGCGTAACCTCGCTAATTGCGCGCAATTGTTGACGCGGGCTAAGCCCACTTGCTGCGGTTACTGCGATTCCCGAGTCGATTCTGCGCTTTAATCCCGCAACTCGAACCATAAAGAACTCGTCTAGGTTGGACGCAAAGATGGCTGCAAAATTAGCGCGTTCAAGAAGTGGTAAATCAGTATTTTGCGCTAGCTCAAGCACGCGACGATTGAACTTTAACCAGCTAAGCTCGCGGTCAAAGAAGCGATCTTTTGGCAACGGTAGCTCGCCCTCACGAGCTTCACGCTTTTCTGCCTTTTCGTCTTCGGCGATGTGCTCTGCAATTTGTCCGCGCAGAATCGCCTTTGAGGGAGCGTCAAAAATTTGTACCATACTCCGTAATTGTATGCGCTGTAAGGGATGTGCGCGACTGAGTGTCGGCGGCTGCGAGTGCTCGACACGCCGATATCTTCAATATGTGAACGCATTTGAACATGACAACCATTGCATGTTCACAAAATGATGCAAAACTTGCGACTTTCCCGCGTGCAAATGAACACTAATTACAATATGTTAACAAAAGCAATTTTGCACTTTACTCTTGAGTAAAAAGTTGTGATAATAATAATCACAAGAACAAATTAAAAGAGCGGTAACCCACAAAAATGTATGGATGTTAGATTCCAATTACGTTGGACGGATACTTAAGACTTTTACCGTTGCAACGAGGATGTTGTGCAGATGAATCCGCAAGATTGTTTTTGTAAACAAGAGGCTCGCCAAGGTGGTGAGCCTCTTTTGATGCTCGGGAATTTTAAGTACTGGCGAGCGCTGGTTAGCTACTCCCCGCACCATCGCACATACACAC
>CAMXWX010000071.1 GCA_947252975.1 uncultured Gardnerella sp. | reverse complement strand
GAATAAAGTGGAAGGATTACCAAAGGAAAGCACCTTGGGCTAAAAGTCTTTCTTGGGAAGAAATAATGCAAGATATGAATTTCTTTTTGATGTTCTTTCATAATGAGGTTGTAGCTTAAGTTATTTTATTATTTGAATGGCTTTTATTAAATCATCGGGAGACGTGCGATAGTGGCCAATCGTTGCGAATTTGCAGCGATTAGCTACTTTGCGATTGGTTGATTGGTGGTTAAAAATAAACGCCAGGGAGTTTATTCAACTCGACTGGCGTTTATTAGTCATTTGTGTTATTCGCTAGTTGCGTTTTTACTTGCTGTGTTTGCCAAAATAATCTGCTAAATAAACTGTGATATTACAATGCCGGCAGCCATAAGCGGAATATTGAAAATAAGGAATGTTGGAACGCAAGTATCCCAAATATGACTGTGCTGACCGTCTGCGTTTAAGCCGGAAGTAGGTCCAAGTGTGGTATCGGAAGCAGGGGAGCCTGCGTCTCCAAGAGCTGCAGCAGAAGACATAAGAAGAATCGTTGCAGGAGTGCTGAAACCAATGCTCTGGCACAGTGGCACGAACAAAACCGCAAGAATAGGAACCGTGCCAAACGAAGTACCAATGCCCATAGTCACAAGCAAACCAATAAGCGTAATAACAAATGCAGCAACAAGTTTGTTTTGTCCCATAGAAGCTACACCAAAGTTTACAAGCTCCTCAACTCCGCCTGTCGCTTGGATCACGTTAGCATATCCGCCCGCAATGAGCATCACAAACGCAATAAGACCCATGAGTTTTACGCCGCCAGTAAGCTGATTGTCAATGTCATTCCACTTTATTGCTCCAAAAATAATCATAGTTGCAAGACCTGCAATAGACGAAAGCGAAAGATCCTTACTAATAACTTGCACTACTACAACAACAATAATTGCGAGAATAGTCACATAATGGCGTAAATTAAGAGGTTCGACAACGGCGTCGGCGGCACGAGTGTCAGTTTCTGTAGTTTTGTATTCGCGAGGTTTTCTGTAAAGCACAAACACTGCAAAAAGTAGTGATGCAAACATTGCAAGACCTAAATACCAGTTCACAGCACTAACGTCTGCAACACTAACCTTCATGCCATTTTTAGAAAGATTCGTAGCAATAACAGTTTGGAAAATAAGACCAAAGCCAAATGGAATGGCAATATACGGAACTTCAAGACCAAAAGCAGTGCAGCATGCTGCAGCTCGACGGTCAAGCTTCATCTTATTCATAACTCTCAAAATAGGCGGAATAAGAATAGGAATATAAGCAATATGAACCGGCACAATATTTTGAGACATGCATGCAATAATAGTTAGTACCGCAAGTAGAGCGTACTTTTTCATGCCAATAATTGAGCTAATTTTTTTAGAAATAATTTGAGCTAAGCCTGTTGCAGTAATTGCTTCCGCAAAAGTTCCAAGCAAAATGTAGGCGAGTGCAGTTTGTGCGTTGGTGGAGAAACCGTCGCAAAGCAAAGCCATAATTGTGTGATTTCCGTCACCGAAAAGAGGAAGATGACCGGCAATGCCACCTGCAATGCAAGCTACTATCATTGATAGCAAAACATTAAGTTTTGCAAGACTAAGCGCGCATAGCACTACAACCGACACAATAACCGGATTAAATATAATATTTAAAATTTGCAAACCTAGCATGCCGTTCACCCCTTTAAATGCTTGAATTTTAATATATTGTTTGAAGCAATACGTTTTATTTCGTATTGCTTACGCTTGTATTTTTGCATATGTATTCTCACATATGTATTTCTTACATTTAGTAATTAAGGACAATATAGCATGGAAGTGTTTACAACATGTTTCTTAATTAAAGATGAAATATAAACAATTCAACAGAAAGATTGAAGTAGCTTAACAATTGTTTACCCAAAAGAGTACCCTAAGGTATCAGTGGTGAAGAATTAAGAATAATCACCAAATGTCCGGTTTTGCACCGTTTTATGCAGCATTGCAACGTGAGTTTATCGCTAAAAATAGCGATAAAGCAATGTGAAAAGTAAAAATTGTTTTGCTAATTGCGAAAATCTAAAAATAAACAACAAACACAAACAACAAAATTAAAAATTGAAAATTGAAAATTGGTTATTTAGAGTAAGGAGGAATGCCTGGCGCTCTAAGCGAAATTTAGATACTGCGTTGTGTCTAAGCAATAAGCGTCAAACATACAAATTATGCAAGAGGAACAAACGTTTTTAGAAGCTAAAGAATTAGGGTTAAAAAGATTTAGAAGATCGCCATTTTGGGATGTGTCGCTAAAAGTTGCACCTCATCAAATCGTTGCAATTTCAGGCGAACATGGTTCTGGAAAATCAGCTTTGCTGCTTGCATTATCTGGTTATATGAAATTCACTAATGGAATTCTTACTATTGCGGACGTAACTCTTCCTAATGATTTCCAAGAATCTCGACAATACGTTGGTTTGGGATTATTTAGCGGAATTAACGAATTTTATAAAACGCAAACAATAGAAGAAGTTCTTATGAGCGAGTTGAAACTAGCAGCGCGCTCGCCTCTATTTTTGAAGCAATACAAAAATGATGTTAAAAACCGTGAAGCTTTACAGCAGTACGCTTACAACGTGTTAGCTCAATGGAAAGTATTTTCTCCTCACGAAACAGCAATAGGAGAGTTGACTCCGTGCGAGCGCATGCGTTTGGCAATTGCGCTTGCTTTGTTAAAAAAGCCGTGGCTGCTATTTGTTGATGGAATTGAAACGGAGCTTACTAGCGAGCAAAGCGAATGCCTATTTTCCGATATTCGCGCGTATGTTAGTAAAAATTACTGCTCTTGCCTTGTTGGAGTTTTGCAAAGTGGGTTAGAAAAGCAAGCTGATCAAGTCTTAAGACTAAGCCCAAATCATGGGGAATCAGAAAATTCTCATATTGATTCACAGCTTGGTACAAGTGAAGCAAATGGTGGTGAAAACAATGCGCGTTAATACTCTTGCTCTTGCATTTCGAGAGCTTAACAATACGTTGAAAGGAAAAGCTCGAAAGCTTGTTATTGGAACCGTAGCTTTGATTCCACTTTTATACGGATCGCTTTATTTGTGGGCATTTACTAATCCTTATAAGACTTTGAATACTGTGCCTGTAGCTGTTGTTGTTGAAGACAATGGCGCTGTGATTAATGGCAAAATGCGTAACGTTGGAAACGAAATTAAAACTCGTTTAAAGAATCAAAAAGATGGTAGTGAGGGCTTCCAATGGAATTTTGTAAATAGTGCTGAAGCGAATAAGGGGCTTAAAAATGGCAACTATTTTATGGTAGCAACCATTCCAGCTTCCTTCAGTAAGTGCATTGCTTCTGCGCAATATGAAACTCCTACTAAAGCAAAACTTCATGTAAAGTACGATCAGGCAAGTAATATGCTGGCATCTCAGATTGGCAAAACTGCTTTCCATACTATGCGTAGCGAAATCAGCGAGGCGATTGCTCAAGAGTATTGGGAGAACATGTTTGCGAAAGTTAATTCTGCTTCTGATTCTCTTGGTGACGCAGTAAATGGTGCTGGTGCTTTGCATGAAGGCTCAAAATCTTTGCAAAATGGAGTAAATAAGCTTGCAGATGGATCTAGTCAACTTTCACAATCTTTGCGAAAACTTCAAGGCGGATTAAGTGAGCTTCAAAAAGGAGCGAATACTCTTTCTAAAGCAAATACTCGAAGTAAAGCAGGGGCGCAATATCTTGCTCAAAAAACGCAAGATTTAGCAAACGGAGCTCAACAATTAAGCAAAGGAACTCAAAAACTATCGGCAGCAACAAGCGAATTTTACGATGGTGCGCAAAAGCTTTCTGCTTCTAGTAGTGAATTAGAGGAACGCGTTAAGGCTGGAAA
>CAMXWX010000070.1 GCA_947252975.1 uncultured Gardnerella sp. | reverse complement strand
GAACAAATGTTGTAGTTCATTACCTCACTATAATTTTGATACTAAATCGTTTAGTGCTTTATCGAATTCAGACATTCTGTTTTCTTGATTAAAGAATGGAAGACCTATAATCTTGTATCCTCTTCCTAAAATATCGTTAATCTTGTAGTTGTTCTCAATCTGCCCTAAGAATTTTTCTTTCCACTCATCTTCAAATAAAAGTTGACTACCTTTAGGCTCAACATATGCTTGATATGTTTTTAACATCCTCATACTCTTTCTCACGAATAAAGAGTATGAAATCAGGCTCAAAACGTTCACCTGAATCAAAAGAATAAATGGCAAGCTCAGGGATTCTCTCATTCTTAATAAGATAGTATTCAAGTCTTTTTGATTTAAGCTTCGGCTCCGTAAAAGTCGAAAGAATGTGAGCATTTGGAATGTTGAAAATCCAGCCTAGGGGTGCTTCTAGGATGTTTTTATGCTCAAAAATCAAGTTATCAAGCCAATCTTAAACTTTTTAACGATAGCCTTTCCTATCGTTAAAAAGTGCACTTATTTTGCCTATGCATCTGTTTATGTATGGAAATAAGATCCTGTGGATTATCGGATGATTTTTAGCTACAATTATTTTGTAGATTGCATATATGCATTCTTTGTCCATAATTTACATCCCGTCAGTTTTATTAGACTCAAAGATGATTTGTACTACGAGATGAATGAATATTGGGCAGATGATAGTGAATAACAGAGTGAAGATTGAACATGATAATCGTAGCTGCAATTAGGTAAAGATTAAGTTGTAGAGGAGGTATAAATGAAGCATATCAAGCATTATGCTTTTTTGACTGTGGTAGTTTGCATTATGTCACTTATTTCAGGTTGTAAGAATCAAAATAGTTTTAGCGATAATAATAGAGAAGTAAAAACAGAAAATAAAAAGTCTGCAAGGAATGAAAAACACTCAGAAAATAATGAAGATGTTGACTGGAAAGAGGTAAGTAAAAATGGTGTTGATGAAACTTTGCTCATAAAAAACATAGATGAAAAGGTTCTCACATATGTGGCTAAACAATTACAAAATCTATGCGATGAGATTGGTGAAAAGGGGATCAAAGATAAATACCATTGGCTGACAGGACAATGGTATAACGATGTAATATATTCTAAACAATACAAGAGTGTTGTGTCGTTGGGTAAAAAAGCAATGAAACCATTGTTCCTAATAATATATAAAAGCAAAGAGGCTGGAATGTATGAATGGGTTTGTAGTAAAGCTCTAGATGAAATATCTGGTTTTGATTTCTCGGGATTAAACAATGGCGTAGGCTGGAGTAATTCTAAAGAATTTTTAAAGGCATTTACCGATAAAATTATTGAACAAAAAATTAGCAAACAAAAAAATTAACAACTCTCTGTTTACAATTGTCTTGGACGCCTACTAGGCAAGGTGAGACTGAGTATTTCAAGTCTCTTATTTGTGATTGCTAGTGGAGAAACTCGTAGTAGTTTTAGGATGGTTTCTCACGGCTTTAGATGCAAATTTTGCTTTTTTTAAACGAGAGTATAGTGTTATCAAATTTGTCAAATAAGCTATTGGATTTGTGTAGTTTGTAGTGAATTATTTAAGTTGGATAGCAATTTGCAAGTAATCATGCGAGTATTTATGTAAGTTTGCATTATTTTGAAAAAGTTTTAGGGGAGAGTTAGTTGCTGTGAAGACGATTTTTAGCAAAGATAATATTTTTATTCGTATGAGATCTATTAGTCCGGCATTGCGATGGGCGCTTGTTGGCTTTTGTTTTTCTATGCTCGGCAATCAGGCGTATGAAGGCTCGGTTTTGCCTTCGATTATTATTGTTGGCTTGCCGGCTTGGGTGATTGGTTTTCGTAAGACTTTTATGACGGTTGCCGATTTTCTTTCGCCATGCTCTGGTTGGATAGTTGATAAGCTTGGCGGTTTTCGCGCTCTTGCTATGACTGAAGGCGTAGAAGGCGTGCTCAGTTTGCTGCCGCTTCTTATACCTTGCTCTTCTCCAGCATGGAAGTGGTCGCTTGTAGCTCTTTCTTGCGCATTGTTGATTACCGGGCAAGTGATTGATATCGCTAGCGAAGTTTTCGAGGTTGATGCTGCCGGCGGCGATGACAGCATGATTGTCAACTACAGCGGCATTGTGAGTATTTTGGCGAGTGTTACAGGAACCTTGCTCGGCTCTCCGCTTGGATCTTGGATTGCAAGCTGGTCGATTCCTGCGGTTTTGATTTTCTCGTCCGTGACTTCTTTTGCGGCTTGTGCTACGCGATTTATTATGAAACAAGATATTTCGCAAGCGTCTTGTGCAGAAGAGGAAGCGTTGCAAGATGTAGAGAATGAATCGTCAGAATCGCAAGAAAATCAAGAAAAGCAGACGGAACTGGAAAATAAAGCAGATTCCAAATCTGCAGATAATCAATCTACTATTAAGAAATCTGCGAATCCATCGCTCAAGAGTAAAATCATGCTTCTTGCCGGATCTCTTTTGGTTGCTTTTATTCCTGCATGCTCTGTTTCTTATATTCTTCTTGGTCTTGGTAAGCAATATGGCTCTAAATCCTTAACAATACTGTATATTTTCAGTGGCGTAGGAAGCGTGCTTGCGTCCGTTTTATATGCGCATTCGTCTCAAAAACTCGGTTTAAGAAAAATAGCGGTTTTAGGAATTGTTGTGAGCTTGCTTGCTTATTGCTTTATGTTTAGTAGTCTTTTGCCAATAATGTGGGTTGCATTCTTCCTTGAATCGATTGGTGGAATGTTGTTGGTGGAGCCGATTATTGTTGCGCGTCAGATTCTGTTCAAAGGAAGTGCGCTCGCTAAGTTTTCTGGTTGGGCGCGCCTTGCGTTTGCGATTGGTGCTACTACTGGATCTTGGATTGGATTTGCATTCTCGTCTACGTTCCAATGGCATCTGTTGCCTATACTTGCGCTGATTTTTACTGCCGGTTTGCTGGCTGTTTTACCACAGTTGCCGAATACCAGCTATGCGGCGCTCGCATGATTATTTGTAATATTTAATATTGAATATAGTTATGACCTTAATCACATGGTAGTTTTTGCCTATATTACTTGAATTATTACGCGGGGGGGGGGTATCCTTTGCTCTGTTAACAAGCTCTTTTACAAGATGTGAGTTTATGTCTGCAGAGCGAGTTGAAGAGAAAATATACAAGTGAGGACTGCTAATGGTTAAGAAAACACAAGCTGCTAAAAACGCTTTACATGTGTCTAAGAATTACGCGTATTTGAAGCCGAGTACACTTCGTTCAATGGCGAAAGAGATAAGTGGAACTCGTTTAGAAGCATGTAAGTCGTATGCGGTTTCACGTTTACCGAAAATTGCTGTGACTGCAACATTGGCAAGCTTGCTTGCTTGTGGTGCTGGTTTGCCAACTCATCAAGCTTGGGCTAATGGTTTTAATCTTCCTGATGGTAGCTATAGGTATGCGAATCGTGATTCTTCTGCGAAGGTGCAGAAATACGTAGATATTAACGCAGTTCCTTGTGATAAGAATAAGGAAACTGATAAAGACAAGGCTGATAGGGCAACATTCGGTCAGTACTATAAGGTTGAGTACCAGTTTAATTCTCATGGTGAATGGTGGGGCGGTCGACCATTCTGGTGGGCGAGCGTGCCTAAGGACGTCACGATTGTAGACGATAGCATTACTTTGTATAAGGACGAAGAGTTGACTGGTGGTTCGGCTTCTCAAAAAACAGGTACACAATATACAAAGGCTGCTTGGGATCAGTCTGTAAGCCGTTTCTGGTTTGATAATAATAAAGCGCAAGGTGCTGAATTTAAGAGTAACTGGGAAAGAATGACCGGTGAAGCCGGCGGTTATGATAAATCTGGTGATACTCTCGATACTTCTAGGGAGTATAAGAATGCTACTAGCGCTTTGATTATTAACTGGGAGAGTAG
>CAMXWX010000069.1 GCA_947252975.1 uncultured Gardnerella sp. | reverse complement strand
ACATGGATCACATGCAATGGCTTGGAAACACGGTTGAAGAGATTGCGCGCACAAAGGCGGGCATTATTAAGCCAAATTGCACTGTGATTTTGGGGCCGCAGCCACACGAATCGCAAGTTTTGCCGATTATTCAAGAGGTGGCAAATCGCAATAATGCCAAGCTTTTACGTGACTTTAGTGACGGCAGCGGCGAGCTGGAGGTTGTTTCGCGCACTCCAGCTGTTGGTGGTCAAGTGGCCACTTTGCGAACTCCAAATGGCACTTATGAAGATGTTCCAATAGACAAGTTTGGCGTACATCAGTCGCATAATGCTTTGGCGGCGCTTGCTGCTGCAGAGGTTGTTCTGCCTGTAAATGGCGCTTTAGACGGCGATTTGGTTGCCGAGGCTTTGAGTCAAGTTAAGGTTCCTGGCCGAATTGAGCAAGTTCGCACTTCTCCAACGATTATTATTGACGGCGGTCACAACGTGAATGCTGCTGAGTCTCTTCGTAAAACAATCGAAGAAAACTATAATTTTGAGCAGCTTATTGGCGTTGTGGCAATGATGGCAGATAAGCAAGTTGAAGAATACTTGGGTGTGCTTGAGCCGATTTTAACTAAGATTATTGTTACGCGTAACTCTTGGCGCGACCGCGTTATGGACCCTAAAGACCTAGAGAAGATTGCGATTGGCGTGTTTGGTAAAGATCGCGTGATTCGCGTTGACGATCTTCCAGACGCTATTCAAACGGCAGTGAATCTTGTTGACGAAGACGATGAGCTTGGAGTTGGGTATGGTCACGGAGTGCTGATTTGCGGTAGCTTTGTTACAGCAGGAGATGCGCGCACTATGTTGATTGAGCGCGTTAATCCAGACTTAAAGAAGCCAAAAGATCAACGCGCTAACGTTCATCCAAATCTTGCGGAATGACTTTAGAGTTTAGCTGCGGAATGACTTTAGAGTTTAGCACAAATTGACTTGAGCTAAAGAGCCGCTAGCTAAATAGGCGCTTAGCTAAACTAGCTAAATAGGCGCTTAATAACAAGCGAATCGCTTTCGTAAGGAACGTGCTTGTTGTTGTGCTTAATCCAGCGTTCGTCGCCCTTTCCAATAATGAGGATTACGCTTAATAAGTCGTTATCTTCATCGCGTTTGCTTTGCTCGCCGCGCTCTCTAGCTTCGTTTACGCTGTGCTCAATCGCTTGCGTTCTATCGATTATTATTTGCGACTTAACGCTTGGGATTGTTATGCAAGATTGCATATCGTTGCAAATATCCATTGGATCTTCGGTGTTTGTGTCTTCGATTGTAAACACAAACTCGTCGATTCGATTTTGCGCAGCTTGAACAATCTCTTTGCGCCTGTCGTAAGCTTTGTTTCCAGCAGACCCCGTAACAAGAGTAGTGTATAAACTCTGGCTTGCGTATCTTTCTTCAACAAAGTCAAGTAGCGCTTTTACAGAAACGTAATTATGCGCGTAGTCAACTATTGCAATCGTGTTGGATTTTGAATCCTTAAAAATCTCCATGCGCCCTGGAATTTCAACGTTTTCAATCGCGTGCAAAGCTTCAACATTGTTGATTAAATCTGGTTGCGCGTTTTGTGCAATTGCAATCGCAGCCAATGCGTTCTCGTAGTTAAAGTCGCCAGCAATCTTTAGATTGAATTTGTCTATAGCGCTGTAATTAGGCATGTCTTGATTTACGTACTCGCTAGCTTCGCCTTCCAAAATCGCAATACAATGCTCTTGCGAACTTGGTAATTCTTGCGATTCTTTCAACCCTTGCGGCTCTGGTATCGCTACATACCTTGGCAAAACAAGCTCTGGGTATTTTTCGCTGTTTTCGTAAGGGTGAATATCGGAATAATCGCTGCATTCTGGGCAATTGCAAGTGTTTCCGTCTAGTTCTTCTTTGTGTATTCTGGAAAAAGTCGTGACTTTTACGCCATTTTTTTGTGCGTCTTGAAGAAGCAAATCCGCATGCGCGCAATCCGCATTAAGCACAAGTGCATCCGTATTTTTTACGATTTGACGCTTGCAATACAAATAATCTTCAAAAGTCGGGTGTTCGATTGGGCTTATGTGATCTGGGCTAATGTTCAAAAATGCCGCAACATTAAAGTGCAATCCATACACGCGGTTGACTTTGTACGCTTGCGACGAAACCTCCATAACAAGGTATTTCATGCCATTTTCTACAGCCTGGCTCATCATTCTAAACGCGTCTAGGCTTTCTGGCGTAGTCAAGTCCGACTCAACATATGTTTTACCGTCTAAACAATTGTCTACCGAAGAGAATAGCGCCGCTTTGCCATTAGAATGTGCGTTCAAAATAGCATGAGTAAAGTATGCTGTGGTTGTTTTGCCTTTTGTTCCCGTAATGCCAATAGTCGTAAGCTTTTCTTGCGGATTGTTAAAGAACGCAGCCGAAAGCACGCTCATAGCTTTACGAACGTCTGTTACAATCAACCCAACCGCATTAGTGTATTCCGCGTAGCAATCCTGAGCAACGTATGCGTTTAAGCCATTTTTATCTGCGTCTTTAAGATATTCTGGCTTAAAATTGCCCTTAATAAAAAGCAATGTGTTTGGCTTAATATCGCGCGAATCGTACGTTATGTGGCTGTACGGCTTTGAGTGCGCACTAAAATCGCTAGCATCGATTGACCAAGTTTGGTCGTTTTCGTGCGTTAAATCGTCATGTTTTTGTGCGCTTTTATTTTGTATTATTTCTCGCAAAAGATTTTGCTTTAACAAAATATTGCATGCTTCGTCTAAAGATAATTTTTGTAAAGACATTTTGCTTTTCCGTGTTGTTTTCCGTGTTATTTTTGTTATTTGCGTTTTATTTTAGTTGATTTTATTTTAGTTGTGTTTATTTGATTCGTGCGGTTGCTTGCGATTTTTCCGCGTTCATCTTGTGCATCTTGTTCATCTTGTGCATCTTGTGCAAAATGTAAAAAATGCACTAAATGTGCAAATTGTGCAAGAATCGCCATTAATCACAGCCAGCTTCCTTCGCTAGCTGGTCTTCCTTTAGACTTAAGCCAGCTATCAAAGCTTAACTTCCACTTTGCGTAAGCGTCTCGCTGCCAAGCCATAATCTCGCATAACTTAAGATTTGCAACGTTTTCATGCAACTCGCTTATAGGCTCAATCAAATCAACTGCAGCAACTGTATCTGCTGTAGCGTCATGAAAATTGCCAATTGGCTCTATTCCATAAAACTGCGTTGTGTATGTAAGAGTTCGTTTGCCAGTGCGCTTAGAAATGGCTCTATCTATAACAAGCGGGTCTACAACAAGCATCTCGCCGCCATTAATCGTGCTTTTTGGGCGATTTTGCAAAGAGTCAAGACTCCATCTTTGCAAATCATGGTTTAGCATTTTAACGTCAAAAGGCGCATTGTATGCAAGAAGTGGAATGTTCTTGCTTTGTGCAAGGCTAATGGCTCTTCCAAGCAATTCGATTTCTTGAGTTGGATCGCCTCCGTTTTCTTGCAAAAACTCGTTTGTAAAGCCGTTTACTTCGCTTGCTTTAGGGTTGATTTGCTTATGCGGGTTTACAAGCCACGTTGCAATAACGTCATTGTTACGTCCACGCGCTGGGTCTCTAAAAACGAGCGTTGCGGAGCATATTGAATCACTGCCAATAATTGCGCCCGTTGTTTCTGTGTCGAAGCCAAGCAGCATTGATTTGCACAATGCTGTGTTTTTATCTTGCTGCGGTGCTTTTTCTAGTGCTTCTAGCAACTCATCTATGTTCTTTGCCATGCAATAATCCTAGAATGCAGCGAAGACCCTTGCGTGCGTTTTTGAGTCGTTTGGTTGTTTGATTAAAAATCGCGTAAACAAAAAACCCACGGTAATAAATCCGTGGGCTTTTAGTTACAAATTTATACGCAAATCAAACGTATTAAGCATTTGCATTAAGCATTTGCATTAAGCATTTGCATTAAGCATTTGCATTAAGCATTTG
>CAMXWX010000068.1 GCA_947252975.1 uncultured Gardnerella sp. | reverse complement strand
ACTTACGAGTGTACAAGCAAGATAGTAAAGAAGGCTAATTTCGAGCGTTATTTACTAAATATTATTGTACATTACGCCATGCTTCTGGTATAAATCGTTTGCTAATTTCATGCAAAATAGTTTTTCCACTATCGCTCAATGTACTTGATTCGATTGCTTGTTGTGAATCATTCCATAGATTCTCAATTCGCTTTTTTGATTTTTCAATAGCACCAGAAGTATGGTAAATCTGTATTATTTTATTTACATCATCTTCACTCCTAGTACTACTCGTATAAGCTTTTAATAGTATTTCTCTTTCGTTATCGTTTCCGTATTGCAAAGCATCTGCAAGAAGAACTGCACGCTTACCTTCTCTAATATCACCGCCAATAGGCTTACCTGTAATCTTGCTATCTGAAACAATATCAAGCAAATCATCAGCAATCTGGAAAGCAACGCCTAACGAATTGCCAATAGAATTAGCAAGATTGTATGCTTCAGTTGGTTGCATATTTGCTGCAAGAAAGCCGAGAGTTAATGGAGCAACAGTAGTGTAACTGGCTGTTTTCCATCTAAAAACATTCAAAGATGATTCCGCAAGTTGTATTGGATTATCTAGTTGCATCATTTCTATAGACAAATCCAATACTTGACCAATACCAACATTTCTTTGCATAGACGCAAATGCTGCTAACAATTCCTCGCCATAAGTAAAATTCTTCGCACAATTTCTTGCAATATCGAAACTTTCTGTGGCAAGTAGATCTCCTAGCATTAAACCTAAGCCTGTGCCAATATGCTTATTATTGCAAGCTTTACTTAATGCACAATACGCACTAGGCTTTCCACGTCTCAAATAAGATTCGTCAATAATATCATCATGAATTAATGCAGCTGTTTGAAATACTTCTAGAGCACAAGCTATGTCAAATACAGACTGTTCATGGATTTTTTGAATATTGGTTTCTTTTGATGCAGCGTAAAATGCTGAAATCGTAAGAAGAGCTCTAAGACGTTTTCCGCCTTCGCTTGAAACAATAGCTTGCTTTATTACTTGCTGTAGTGTTTGCGCACATGTGGATGAAAGATTATCTTCTAGTCCCGTATTAAATTGCTGAGAAATTAAAAAAGTAATTCTAGATTCAATATCGTTAAGACTGTAATTGTTGCCTATAAATGTGCTCATATTATGAAAGTTATCCACAGGGCTGAACATTACAAAACGCAGTTATTATTATGGTTTAATAAGCTTTTCACCGCGGAAATAGTTTTTTATTGAATGCTGACTTATGTCTTGAGAAACTTCAATATATCAAAAAATGCTATTACATAGTTTGATTATCAAAATAAAAAATCATGTAAAAAATGAGGGGGAGTATGCATGGAAATTGTAGAGGATGATTTGAAAACAAAGATATCGCATAATTGTATGGATGACTTTGATATGCAAAGTCTTATGCAAATTTATGGTGAAAGCGCTAATTCTTTTAATGGTTGTTTAGATTTTGCAGGTTCAGAAGATTTTGAAAGTTTTGCTGGAAGAGAAATTTCAGATATTAATGGGAATATATATCCTTCCAAAGAGTGCAGCTTTTTTATGACTTTTTCTAAGGAATATATTTACAACAACTGTAGTGATAGTGTGCAATGGATTAAAGGATTAGAATATTGGGTTCCGGCAGTTTCGGAAGCTTTTATAGAAAATGTTGATCGAAATGGCAAGCAATACGCCATTAGAGATATTGCAAGCAGAGCGCTTATGCGATGGTACAATATGTTTGCTTACGATGAAAAAATGTTTGGATATGATCTAGTAAACCTGCCAATAGCAATGTTGCATAATATTAATGTTCGTGACGCAATGCTTATTTCTATTCTGGATGAAAATCAAGAATGGTATGACGAAAAAACTTTGTCGGAATTTGCTTGGTGTCCTCACACTCCTGAAGTATCTCGTAATTTGCGGCATTGTTTAGAAGCAAAATTCGCTCAAACAAATAATAAGCCTGATATAAAGAGAGCTATTTTCGCGGGCAAAATTTTAAAATCTATGGCTATTATTACTAAAAGCATTCCAAAATTATCTGTGCAAGTTTACGCTTTATTAGCTTATATCAGCTGGTGGTTTAGGCTAGGAGAAGTAAAGTATTATTGTGATTGTGCATTGCGCATTGATCCTGATTGTTCTATGGCAAAAATAGTGTGTGGAGCATTCGAAAATGGTCTTGAGCCAGCATGGATTGAATAATTCGCCACGCCGCAAAAAATTAGTTGGGGAATAATCGTCTTGCTTAAATGGTTTACTACTTAAGGTAAAACTTGCCCTTGCATGAACTATGCCTATATGCGTTACAAGGGGATAATACAGGAGGAACAGTTTGACGAGTGAAGTTGGATCAACGGTCGACAGCGACGAAATGCAAGATGATACTAAGCCTGTAAAAACTCGCAAGGCTAGCGCTGCGCGTAAAACCAGTACTCGAACTTCGTCAGCTGATAGCAAGACACGCAGTTCTCGCTCAAAGAAAACTGAAGACAACAAGATTGATACTGAATCAGTATCGTCTGATGCTAAACATGACGAAACTGAGGATAGCGTAGATATTGAATCTCAAGATCAATTATCTATTGACGATCCTTTAGATGACGATCCACATCTTGATGTTGATGATGAACATTTGAATCTTGATGATTTAGACGATATCCAGCCAGAAGATATATCTGATGTTGACGATTTAAGCGATATTGACGTTGCAGATGATCTTGATGATGAAGAGTCTGAAGATCTTGATGAAATTGATGATCACGACGAAATTAAGCATGATGCTCCGCAAGTGCCACAAGCAAAAGGCGCATTTGTTGTACGAGACGATGACGATGATGATAATCTAACTCCGTCTGGTAATCCTAAGCGTCGTGTAATTGCTACAGGCGCTACTGCAGATCCTGTTAAGGATTATTTAAAGCAGATTGGTCGCGTGAGCTTGCTTAACGCTGAGCAAGAAGTTGATTTGTCAGAGCGTATTGAAGCTGGATTGTATGCTCAGCATTTGCTTGATACTCAAATTGATCAAATGGAGTTTAAGCGTAAGCGTGAGCTTAAGTGGGCTGCAGCAGATGGTAAGAAAGCTAAAGATCATCTTCTTGAAGCAAACTTGCGTCTTGTTGTTTCTCTTGCTAAGCGTTATACGGGTAGAGGCATGCTTTTCCTTGATTTGATTCAGGAAGGTAACCTTGGTTTGATTCGTGCAGTTGAAAAGTTTGACTGGAAGAAGGGCTTTAAGTTCTCAACTTACGCAACTTGGTGGATTCGCCAGGCTATTACTCGTGCTATGGCAGATCAGGCTCGTACTATTCGAGTTCCAGTGCATATGGTTGAAGTTATTAATAAGCTTTCTAGGGTTCAGCGTCAAATGCTTCAAGATTTAGGTCGTGAACCTACACCAGATGAGCTTGCTCGCGAACTGGATATGCCAGTAGAAAAGGTTCAGGAAGTACAAAAGTACGGTCGTGAACCGATTTCTTTGCACACTCCTTTGGGTGAGGATGGCGATTCTGAGTTTGGCGATTTGATTGAAGATACTGACGCAATCGCACCGTCTGATGCTGTTGCATTCTCGCTTCTTCAAGAACAGTTTAGGCAAGTTTTGGAAACTTTGGCCCCTAGAGAGGCTGGAGTTATTAAGATGCGCTATGGCTTGGAAGATGGTCAACCAAAGACTTTAGACGATATTGGTCGCGTTTATGGTGTTACTCGTGAACGTATTCGTCAAATTGAGTCTAAAACAATGTCTAAGCTGCGTCATCCTTCTAGATCGCAAACTTTGCGTGACTTCTTAGATCAGTGATTGTGTGAAGTTATATTACAAAGTGTCGTATTGTTGCTTTTGCGATAGTACGACACTTGTTGCTTAAAATAATCGGTTGTACGTTTAATAAGTGCAAGGGGTAGAAGTGGTCTCTCATAAAGAGCAGTATGATGCTGATAGCTTGAC
>CAMXWX010000067.1 GCA_947252975.1 uncultured Gardnerella sp. | reverse complement strand
TTTAAGTACTGGCGAGCGCTGGTTAGCTACTCCCCGCACCATCGCACATACACACTGTCTGGCTCTTAGGGGAAACTATCAAAGAATAATTGTTGGAAGAATATTGTTAAAATTCATTTTCTTAGCTTCTTTGAAAATGATTTATTGAATAAGAGCAAAACAGCAAAACAATTAAGAAGGATCGAAGAACCATGCAGCACTCGTTTACAGTAATGTTGGCAGCTGAGTTTATTGGCACTGCCATTCTTATGATTTTTGGCAATGGAGCCGTTGCCAATGTTGAACTTAAAAACACTAAAGGTCATCACGCAGGTTGGCTAAACATTGCTATGGGCTACGGTTTTGGTGTTATGTTCCCAGTGCTAATGTTTGGCGGAATTTCTGGCGCACACATAAATCCTGCTATGACTATTGCGCAAGCCGTAAATGGCATGTTCCCGTGGCAAAATGTTGCACCTTATATTGCTGCTCAGCTTTTGGGCGCGCTTGTTGGCCAGCTTATTGTGTACGTAACTTATTTGCCACATTACAACGAAACTGAGGAGCCAGAAGCAATTCTTGGCACGTTCTGCACTACAGACGCTTACAATAACAAGCTTAACTACTTCTTCAACGAATTCTTTGGCACGCTCGTGCTTGTTTTGGCAGCTCTTTGCTGCCTAACTTCTCCTTGGGGAGAGAAGAATTTGGCTGGCGCATCAATCGTAGTTGGCTTTGTTGTTTGGGGATTGGTGACTTCTATGGGCGGTCCGACTGGTCCTGCTTTGAATCCTGCTCGAGACATTATGCCGCGTTTGCTTCACGCCATTTTGCCAATTCCACACAAGGGTTCTTCTCGCTGGTGCGAAGCGTGGATTCCAGTCGTAGCTCCTACTGCTGGCGCAATTTTGGGCGTGCTGATGTTTAAGTCGCTATTTGCGTAAATTAGATTTATCTTAAATTAGACTTATCGTAAATTAGCATAAATTATTAGCGTAATTTTATAAGCACAATTTTAGAGCATAATAAATGAGCGTAATTGGTAGATTCGCACCCACTCCTTCTGGGCGTATGCATATTGGAAACATGGTTGCTATGCTTGCGGCTTGGCTTTCCGCAAAGTCGCAAGGTGGAAGCATGATTTTGCGCCTGGAAGATCTGGACATTGCTAGAATGCCAAAAGATGCAAGCGCGCAAATTATTGACGACTTGCGTTGGGCTGGTCTTGATTGGGTTTGCGAGCCGATTTATCAACATAATCGCAATGCAATCTACCAAGAAGCTCTGGAATCTCTGGAATCTTTGCAAGACGGCGACGGAAATTCGTTGATTTACCCATGTTTTTGCTCGCGTTCCGATATTCGAGCGATTGCAGCTCCGCAAGAAGGCGACGGTTTTATACGCTACCCAGGTACGTGCAGAAATCTGCGCAAAACTGCGGAAGGCCTGGCACAAATCGAAAAGCGTTTGCAAAATCATCAGCAACATTCTTTACGACTTGCTGTTCCCTCGGCTGATTCGCCGCAAGCGAATGCGAGTTTTGAAGACGCGATTTTTGGGGAGCAATCGTTTAACATTAATCGCGATTTGGGAGACATGGTGATTCGCCGCGCGGATGGCGTTTTTTCTTATCAGCTTGCTGTTGTTGTTGACGATGTTTTAAGCGGAGTAAATGATATTGTGCGCGGCCGCGATTTGCTTCGTTCTGCTGCGCTTCAGATTTGGATTGGCGAACTGCTGGAAAAATCGGGATTTTTTGCGACTCATGGCGTGCATTATGTGCAGCCAAAATTTGCGCATTTGCCACTGATTGATAACGCTCAAGGCGAGCGACTCGCAAAAAGTAAGCACTCGCTAGACGTTGGCGCGCTTCGAGAATCTGGCTGGAGCGCCGAGCGCATGATTGGCTATTGCATGTATCTTTTGGGATACAGGAATCCTGGTCAAACTCGCCCAGTAGACATGAGCACAGCAGATGCACTTGCGTTGTTTGAAATCGACGAAACGCCGTGGAATTCTGTTCGCGCAAACTTAGCAGACAAATCCGTGCCCTTCCTTGACTAAACTATGTATTTAGACTGAGAAAAGGAAGGGTTGAAATGAAATTTAGTGAATTGAGTAAAGAAGAGCAAAAAGATCTTGCGGAATATGGTGAGATTATCTCAAAAGAAATGGAAGCAAAATCGGAACCAAATCCAGGAGATCCAACTTTGGATTCTCGTTGGGATCCATCTCGTGAATTGAGCAGATTGAATTATCGCCGTCACGCAATTGAAAAAGAGATAAATAACGCTGTGTACAAAAGCCGCAAAAATGGTCAGTCTTGGAATAAGATAGGTCGCGCACTTGGAGTTACTGCAGAAGCTGCACGTCGTAAATATAGTGATAAAATTCCTCAATTAGTGTGACTATTTTTTATAAGATTAGATTGGGGCAATAAATGGCATATATGACGCAAAAAGATTTGGCGAATACTGAGGTCGATTGTGTTCGCGCGCGTCAAATTGCCGACGGTGTGCACAGCGTGCAAGACGCCATTGCTCAAGCCGAATCGCATTATGGGCGCAGACCTGAGTCGGTTACGCTGCTTGCTGCAACTAAAACGCGAGATGTTGGCGAAATTATGGCGGCGCTTGTTGCTGGAGTGCGCATAATTGGGGAAAATCGTCCGCAAGAAATTGTTGCAAAAGCCGAGATTTTACGCAAGGAAGCTGCTCGCAAGAATTTAAGCGTTGGCGTAAATGACAGTATAAATAGCGAAATTCCGCTCTACTTAATCGGTCAGTTGCAAAGCAATAAAATAAACAAAGTTTTGCCACTTGCAAATGGTATTCAATCGGTTGACGGCATTGAACTTGCGCAAAAAATATCTACGCGCGCGCAAAATTTGGGACTTTGCACAGACGTTATGTTGGAAGTAAACGTTTCGGGAGAAGTTACAAAATCGGGGTGCGCGCCAGAACGCGCGATTGACGAAGCACTCGCTATATCTAGCTTACCTGCGCTTAATTTGCGCGGATTTATGACGCTTGGAGCGCGCGTGAATGATGAAAAAATAGTTAGAAGCGGTTTCGCTGCATTGCGAGAAATCAGAGATTGTGTAAGTAAACAACTCGCGCAAGACTCTACAAAATTAGAGCTTTCAATGGGAATGTCTGGTGATTTTGCGTGGGCGATTGCCGAAGGCTCTACTATGGTTCGAATAGGTTCGGCAATCTTTGGCCCGCGCGCATTTGTGTAGTCTTGAGTTTCGTCTAGCTTCTGATTTTTATCTTTTACTTTTATTGCTGTTACGCATGCATAATCACATTGCGAAGCGAACCAATGCCATCTACGTGCACAATCGCTTCGTCGCCAGCGTGCAAAGTTCCTGCTGGATACGGCGTTCCTGTCAAAATAACATCTCCTGGAAGAAGCGTTGAGAAGCTTGAAATTGCAGCGATTTGCTGTGGAATGCTGTGAATCAATCGCGCTGTAGTGCCGTCCGCCTCTGGCACATCTTTTCCATTAAGCGTAAATGAGATATGCGCGTCTCGCCAATTTAGCTCGGTTGTAATCCATGGACCAAGTGGGCAAGAAGTATCGAATCCTTTTGCGCGCGTAAACATTGGGTCACTGCCTGCGCAATCGCGCAAAGTTACGTCGTTTACACATGTAAAGCCAAAAACGTAGTCCATTGCCTTATCGACCGACACATTTTTGGCGATTTTGCCCATAACAACAGCCACTTCTGGCTCAAAATTCATATCGTTTGAAAAAGCAGGAATAACAATCGGATCGTCAGGTCCTATTACAGATGTGCTCGGCTTTGTAAAAATCACCATGTCTGCAGCCGTATGCGACGCGGCCGCAGCAGAAGATGCGCGCTCTTCGGCAGAACGCGTATCGTAGTTTTTTGCCAATCCGTAGACTTTTGAAGGAATCACTGGTGCAAGCAGACGCACGCCGTCGGCGTCTAACTCGTAGCGCTTACCTGTTGGTTTAACTCCTTGAGGGCTTAGTGGATGGCCTTCTAGAGCTACTAAATAATCCTTGCCGTCTGCTTCGTCTTTTTGAACGAAAGCGTATTGAGGAACTTCATTATAGGAAAAACGTGCAATTCTCATATTTTTAAGAT
>CAMXWX010000066.1 GCA_947252975.1 uncultured Gardnerella sp. | reverse complement strand
ACAATGTCATAATCCACTTGCTATTGTTGGCTCACGCTCTTGCACAGACTACGGAAGAGAACTTGCATATCAATTTGCTTATGATTGCGCTTCGAAAGGTCATACTGTTATTTCTGGTGGAGCGTACGGAATTGATGCAGCAGCACATTGGGGCGCATTAGATGCACAAGATGTAGATGAAAATAAGCCTACAGGAAAAACCATTGCTGTATTTGCTGGAGGATTAAATCATATGGGACCCAGATGCAATTATCAGCTTTTTGAACAAATTATTGCAAAAGGCGGAGCGTGTATTAGCGAACTATGCCCAGATACAACACCTGTAGGCCACAGATTTTTATTACGAAATAGAATTATTGCAGCTCTAGCATCAAAAATTATAGTTGCTCAAGCAAGATTACAATCCGGAGCGCTAAATACTGCAACATGGGCAACTGATTTAAATCGCGAACTATACGCTATACCAGGAGATATCAATCAGCCTAATAACGCAGGATGCAACAAGCTAATACACGATTCACAAGCTATAATATTGTGTTCAACTCAAGATATAGATATTCTGTTTCCTCAATCTCATCATTACTTTGCTTATTCTCAACCTAAACCAGAAAAATTAAGTATAGACTATAAAAATTATGACAATACGCAAAAACTAATTATCGACGCAATTACAACATGCAAACGCAAACGCGAACTTGCAAATGTTGACAGAATATACGAAATAATAAAAGCTTCTTACAAAGAAAAACAATTAGATTACATACCATCTATTGCTGAAATTTCTGGGAAAATTGCATTGCTAGAATTGGAAGGAATTATTGTACAAAATAAAGAAAATTTAACATTATCACAGCAAAAAGTAGCGTAAAATAACGCGCCCAATACAAGATATGTGAGAAAATAAAAGTATGCAATCAAGCGAATACTACGATGTTATTATTGTTGGCGCTGGAGCTGCAGGATTATCTGCAGCACTAGGATTAATTAAATCCGAAGAATACGCATGTATGAGAAAAGAAGGAAAAACACCATCAATTTTAGTGATTTCTAAAGTGCCAGCATTGCGTTCACACACGGGTTCTGCTGAAGGAGGTATAGCAGCAAGCCTTGGAAATGTTGAACAAGACAAATGGCAATGGCATTATTATGACACAGTTCATGGCGGAGATTGGCTAAGCGATCAAGATGCAGCAAAGCTACTTGCAAAAGAAGCGCCGAAAACAGTTATTCAGCTTGAACATGATGGCGTAGCATTTTCTCGAACGCAAAATGGGTATATTAATCAACGCCGTTTTGGTGGACATACTGCTAATTTTGGAAAGAATCCAATTGAACGTGCGGCTTTTGCTGCAGATCGTATTGGTCACCAAATTTTGTATAGCTTATGGCAACAATGTGTTTCCGAGAATATTGTATTTGCTGAAGATTGTTACGTAACAGATGTTGCTATAAACGATCAAACTATGAGCGTTGAGGGAATTGTTGCATTTGATTTATCTGCAGGAAACTTGCGAGCAATAAGGTCTAGATTCTTACTTTTAGCTACAGGCGGATCGGGAAGATTATTTGCAACAACATCTAATTCGTGGGATTTAACAGGCGATGGCATGGCTTTAGCTCTAAAAGCAGGATTACAACTTGAAGACTGCGAGTTCATTCAATTCCACCCTACTGGACTAGCTCATACTGGCATTCTGCTTTCAGAAGCAGCAAGAGCTGAAGGCGGCGTGCTTAGGAACTCAAATGGCGAAGCTTTTATGAAAAAATACGATGAAGTACATGCAGATTTAGCTCCAAGAGATGTTGTTTCTCGTGCAATTGCCAAAGAAATTCGCGAAGGAAGAGGTGTAAACGATTCAACAACTACGCAACAAAGCAATTCGCATAACGATTGTGTTTGGCTAGATATGACACATATCAGCCGAGAAAATATGTTAGAATACTTGCCACAAGTTACAGAAACTATTGAAAAATATGCTCATCTTGACCCAACTTGCGATTTAGTCCCAATTCGCCCTACAGCTCACTACACAATGGGCGGAATACCGATAACTTTGAATGGAAAAGTATATAGATGGCAAAATAACAACCAAAATATTGTTTATGGTTTATACGCTGCCGGAGAATGCTCATGTGTAGGAGTGCACGGAGCTAATCGATTAGGAGGAAACTCCTTGCTTGACGCATGCCTTTTTGGAAATCGCGCAGGAGCAACAATAGCAAAAGAATTGAAAAACTTAAACAAGGATGATGAAACTAACAGTAACGAAATCAATGAAACGAACGAAACGAACGAAACCAATAAAACTATCTCAAGTAATGTTGCACTACAAGTCTTATATAAACAAAGAAATAATGAACTTAATCAGCTTATGGAAACGAGTGCGAAGCAAGTTACAGATTTTACAGACAACAGTTATAACGACGAATCTTCACAAATAGAAGAAGATAATCCTTATAAATTATTTGCAGATTTAGGAAAAATCATGGAAAACGCTGTTGCAATATCATGCGACGAACAATCAATTAAGAAAGCACTCAATGACATACAAGAATTTATAGATCCTAAAATTCAGTCATTACACATTCATAGCGATAATTTAGTTTTTAACCAAGAAATTACTGCAATATGGGAAATAAAGAACATGTCACTACTTGCAAAAGCAGTATTACAATCTTCACTTGCTAGACATGAATCTAGAGGTGCTTTCTTTAGAAGAGACTATCCAAAACATGATATTTCTTCATTGCCACAACACTCGTTCATTGACTTTGATGGAAACTTGGCAAAAAAGCCAGTGAATGTTATTGATTTTAAACAAGATAGTAAAGGAGATTTTTATACTGAAAATAGCATAATTTAAAACTATTATTACTATTTTCATATATAAATATTTTGAAAATTCGTAATTTTTTCAACACGCCGAAGCGAAGAAGAAAAAAAGATGTTATAGTCTTATCTGTTGTCTAAAACACCTGTCCGGGTGGCGGAATGGTAGACGCGCTAGCTTGAGGTGCTAGTGCCTATTTGTTACAGGCGTGCGGGTTCAACTCCCGCTCCGGACACGAAAAAACCTTGCTGGAAAGCCAGCAAGGTTTTATTGTTTTCTAACGCAAAAAAGGTGTTAGCTAAGAAGATCATCTTAGCTAGCCCTAAAAAATTTAATTAAGCAGCATTTGAATGCAAATGGAAACGAATCTCGCCAGAATTTGGCGTATAAACAGCTGCACCAAAAGCAATAATCGTGCCAAACTTATCTTTTACAGTAGAATAAGCTGCAATTACAGAAGTTCCAACTTCAACATTCAGTACTGCCGCAAGCCGGTCACACAGCTCTTCTACATGCACAGACACCTCATTTTCTACAAGCTGAACAGCGTACGCTTTGAACAAAAAATCAGCTAACGAATCATCTGAAAAATCATGCGTCAAAATTTTAGGAAAACGCGAAGCAGACAAATAAATCACACTATAACGCGATAAAACATCGTCAACATAGCGCAAGCGTTTCAAACATATCAACTCATCTTCTGGATCAAGACCTAAACGAGCAGCAGCATCTTCATCGTGAATAACATCTTTTTCAATAACTTTTATTCTAACTTTTGCATCATTAGAATAAGCCTGCTCATAAAATCCTTGCGCGCGATCAGAAATCACTTCCTGATTATAAGTATGAATAATTGAAGAAGCTCGAAATGTTCCCCTACCCTGCTCACGAACAAGTAATCCTTCAGTAATAAGATTATCAACTGCATGCCTCAAAGTGATACGACTCACATTGTACTGTTTGCACAATTCAATTTCAGGAGGTAATTGTTCGTTAGCTTCCATAGAATCAATACGAGCGCGTAGATTATCTCGCACAGCAATATATTTAGGCACACCGTCGACCATTATCACTCTCCCCTAACTAAGCGCTAGCATGAAAAAGCCGCTGATACTAGTTTGTGTAAAACACAGCATAGTAACAACGGCTCATGCAAAACTAATAACTCTGTTATCCTATCAGCCCTAACATAAAATGTACAAACAAATAGGAAAATGAGTAAAAAGAATTTAATCTATGTCTACACAATTATTTAATTGTATTTTTATTTTCTTTACTTATTTTATTTCTTCAACTTTTTCAAAATTATTAGAATCGCGTTTATTCATCAATATCGAAACAGAATAGAACAATATTAGTGCAATAAGTATTACAGAAATTAGAACAGTACGACCACCGACAATATTTACGTGACCAAGTATTACACCAAAT
>CAMXWX010000065.1 GCA_947252975.1 uncultured Gardnerella sp. | reverse complement strand
GAAGGTAAAAGCGGAGAGCTTCGTCATGGTGCTGAAGCTAAGCAGGAAGTAGGAGAGCGCGCTGCTGCTGCAGTAGAAGATTGGGCTCGCAAAACTGGCGCAGACCGTGATTTGCTAGTATTTTCGCATGGTTCCTGTCTTTCGCAAACTGTTCATAAGCTGCTTGGATTAGATAAAGTAGATCCTTCTTACAAGACGATTGGCGGCATGGGAAACGGTCGTTGGGCGCGCTTAATTCCAAGTCTTAACGCTGATGGTTCGATTCATTGGCGTTTGGATGCTTATGATCAAGGTCCTGCAGCTGACCCTACAAGCCAGCGTCTTATTCGCATTTGGGGTGCTGCGTAATCTCTCCTTTACCGCTTAATTACCGAAAGCTACCGTTTAGCGATTTTGTAAAGACAGACTATTTACAGTGCCGTATAGTCAAAATTACAAAACAAAAAGCTAACAAACGCTAACAGTAGTGTACGGAAAGGAGGCTTGATGAAAGTAACTATTGCTATCGTTCCGCCTGAGGAAGAGCAGTCAGTTCAGTTGTCAATTCACAATATTGACGATGAGCTTAAGCACATTATCGCTCAGTTACAAAGCATTGACTCCAATGATGCAAATGTAAGAAGTGCTGAAAATAATACTGAAATTAATACTTCAGATAAGTTGAGCAACAATAATCCATTCATATACGGTTATATTAACGATTCGATTATTGTTATGCATGAGCCAGATGTGATTATGATTTGCGTTGAAAATTCGCGCGTAATCATTCACGGTGATAAAGGCGAGTGCGTGTCTTACAAGCGCCTAATGGATTTTGACAATCCGCAATTCGCGTCGTTTGTGCGCATATCTAAATCCGCAATCGTGAACTTGAATCGCATTGTTCGAGTTGATCCAGGATTTGGTGGAAGTATGAGCGTAAAAATGGACGATGGAAGCGTTGAGTGGATTAGTCGCAGATGCTTAGGTGGGTTCAAAAAGCGCTTAGGGATGTAGTTATAGTAATAACGAATGTAGCTAGAATGTAGTCAAATATAAAACTATCGAAAATTTTAATACTGATTTTTTTTTAATACTAGATTTTAATACTTAAAAGGAAGCGATTATTATGGAAAAGCAAGTTGCAACATTAGGTAAAACAATGGTAAAAAACATTGTTACAGGCATTAGCATAGGATGCATTATTTTTACAGTAATGTCTTTTATATCAAGTCTGTTAGCGCATAGTGAGGTTGGAAATAGAATTGCATCTTATGCTGTAGCATCGTTTGTTATAGGCATAGGATATGGAGTGTTCGCTATTTTTTGGTCGAATGAACGCATGTCAAATTTTGCAAAGTTCGTTTTTGCGCTAGTTCCGCCAATTGCTATTCAGTTTATTGTATCGGTGATTGTTGGATGGATTTCGTTCAAAGATGAGCCAGCGGTGATTTGCGGATGGATTGCGTTCACTGTTATTTTACCGATTCCTATTGCTGCAATAATTTATTACTTCGAGAAGAAGAAAGCGAAAGAAATGAACGCTAGACTGAAAGCATTGCGTAAAGAAAGCAAGTAAATTAGTGACAACTAAATAATCAAGTAAAGAATTGAGTGGTGTTCATCTTCGCCGTTGAGGACGAACGCCACTCGATATTGTATGACGCCTACTATAGACGTACTAATTCGGCGTTTTGCGCGACGACCTGCCTGAGCGTTTAAAGCGTAGCGCGCGAAGGCAACTCGGAGCGGAAACTCGCTTAAGTTGGAAGTCCAGTGGACTTCCAACTTAAGCGAGTTTCGTAGTGAGCGCGTTACCCGCGCGAGCGTCCGCGCTCAGTGCGAAAAATCTCAAATCTCTACCGCACTAATATCCACACGACTGAATGACGACGCATTAATCTTTTGCAATAGTTTTGCCGGCAGTAGCTCCAGAAGTCAAGTCCTGAATCTCAGTGATTTCCATAACTGGAACTGCAGCTGGCTTCTTCGTACCTTTTTCTTCGGCCACACGTACCTGTTCTTCGTAAATCGCGTCATCAGTGTGAAGAGTTACTGTTCCGCGGAAGCGATAGCCTTTCTTTTCTGCCAAATTAGCAACTGCTACAACCAGCTGGCTGCCGTCTTGCAAGTTCTTATAATGCTGACCTGCAGTGCGCTCGTGGTAGGCAAGGTGGTTGTCGTCGAGTACGAACATAGACATTTTTGGTCCCAAATCAAGCTCGCCATCTTTGCTTACTGTTGCAATCCAAGCCAAATTATTCGCAATAAATTCTTTCATATCTGCGCTAAGAGTTGCCATAATATTCCTTTCCTAACAAGATTGCGTACTTTCTTCGTACGCAATTTATAAGCCTACATTGCTACATTACGCTGATTTAAAAGTGTATACGAGCGTGTAGCGTAAAAAAATTGTAAGTTGTGATATAAATCACCCGATTCTTCAATAGTTTCGTGGGCGAAATTTATACAGCAAAATACTTGATTGCCACTGTTTTCTGGAGCGTATATCGGAAATTTTACGAAAGAACGCCAGAAAGTTGTACTTTTCACGATTTTACGGCTATTCTGTCTATTTTATAAGCTAAAACGCTTTATAAAAGAAAAATTTTAAAGAATCAACTTTTATAGTTGAAGGGGAACATTATGAAGGTGAAATATGAAACAGCTAAATCTATAGCTGAACCGCTTTCGGATAAATCGGGCATGCCTCAAGGCAAAAGTGTTCGTACTGCTCAGATTATGTTGTTGATTTGTGCTGCTATTTGGGGTGGCAGCTATGTTTCTTCAAAATATGCTCTTGAAGTGTTTCCTGTGCAATGGCTTATGGGTGTTCGTATGGTTGGAGCTTGCACAATTATGGCTGTTATTTTTTTCGGTACACTTCGTAAAACTTTTACAAAAAAGCTTATTGTTCCTTCTTTACTAACTGGAATTACGTATTATGCTACTTTAATTTTGCAAACTGAAGGGTTACGTTCAATTGATCCAGGCCGTAGCGCGTTTTTGACAGCAGCATATTGCGTAATTACGCCATTTTCTGCTTGGTTAATCGTCAAGAAAAAGCCAACTCTTTTAGGATTAGTAGCTGCAGTTATGTGCGTTGCTGGAGTAGGTTTTGTGGCATTAAAGCCTGGAATGCTTGTTCTCACATTGTCTTATGGAGATTTCCTTACTTTATTATGTGCTGCAGTTTTTGCTTTTAATCTTACGTTCCTTGCGTATTATTCTCGTAAATATAATCCAGTTACGTTAACTTTTGGGCAATTTGTTGTTTCAGGCGTACTTTTTGTAGCTGGTGCGCTTATTTGTGAGCCTTTGCCAAACTTTAACGCTGCTGATCATTTCTCTATTTTTGCTAATATGTTCTACCTTACAGTGGTAGTAACAGTAGTTGCGCAAATTATGCAAAACTATAGTTTGGTGAATCTTTCTACTGCAAACGCTTCTGTGATTATGTGCACTGAAAGTTTGTTCACGCTTTTATTCTCTACTATTCTTTTTCATGAGCATGTTTCTAACATGGCTTTTGTGGGATTTGCTTTAATATTTGCTGCAATTATTACTGCAAGCTTAGGTGAGCATTATTGTGATAAAAGAGCGAATTGTGAGCTTTCTTATAAAGATAGAGATTTTGAGGTTGCTAAGTCTTAGGCATTTCAGTTTTGTGTAGCTAAGTTTTATGTATATAAGACTTGTGATTTTGTTGTAAGAATGCTCTGGCAATACTGTGCAATTTTTGCGTAGAGTGATACCATCATTGTTGTAATGGTGTTGGTAGTGGAATTTGCATATTTGCCATGCATTTTGGCATTATATTCGCATAAATAGTTAAGGTGCATAAGTGAAGAATTTCTTCAAAGGCATATCGTTTACGCAAGTATTAGCTGGATCGCTCGCTGCAGTGACTTCGTTTTTACTTGCTTCTAAAATTGGTATTGCTGGTTCAGTTATTGGCGTAGCTATTGGTTCTATTGTCTCAGCAGTAGCATCACAGTTGTATCAGAATGTTATTCACGCTTCATCGCGTAAACTTTCGGAAGTAAATCCGAATACTTCTACAGAACAGTCTAATTTTAGTAATGTGTCAGATTCTAGCGTGCGTTCAAATGGTTTAGAGAATGTTGATTCTAAAAGAATTGGAGATGATATTCATATGCAATATTCATCAAATTCGTTGCAATGTAATACTGATCCTTCAGATGACAAAAATATGACTGTTCAAGATGCAAGATCTGGACGCACTGTTAGTTCGCAAGTCCGTAATCCGGAATTAGAAAATACGCGTATTTTGGAATTGTCGAAATTACGTGAACAGCATGAAGAAGACATGGAACTGTCGGAGGGCACAATTCCAGAGCCGGTGCCGTTATCTAAGGTTGTTAGTGGAAACTACGGTTACTCTTCTAGATCTTACCAAAATAGAAACGATCATCGTACAACAATTGTTGTTGCTGTTATAAGTGCTCTTATAGCTGTTATTGTTACTGCAGG
>CAMXWX010000064.1 GCA_947252975.1 uncultured Gardnerella sp. | reverse complement strand
TTCCGGCAGAAAGTGAATTGAAATCAACATCTACCTTCAGCGGATCCTTCAGATCTTTCAGATCGGCAAAAGTAGCATCGTAAGGATTATTCTTACTCAGCTTAATATCCGTTTCTTTAAGACCATTACTTGCATGATTTACTTCTTTACCATCAATCTTCACTCGCAATAACTTCAAATGATCATCTTTAGCTGTTACAGAAATCTTACGATTTGCTTCAACATGATCATTGTCCTTTATTCCAAGTGTCACAGAAGGAGCATCCTTATCAACAACAACAGGAGCACGACCATACAGTGCGCTAGACATCTGATCGATGGCTTGGATTAATACAAACTCTCCATTTTTAACTTCAACATCTCTATCGAAGCTCTGAGCATTAGTTTCTTTGCCTTTAGAATCAGTACTGAAGTTGTCTGAAGCAATAAGATTATTAATCTTAAGAGTATAGCCAGCAAAATCATCACTAATAACACCCTTGAATTTCACAGTGTCATTATTAGTGAATATTCTGCCGCCATACAACTTTGGAGTACTAAACATTACTTCTGGAGCCTGTCTGTCGAAGTAGAAAGCAACTGGAGTGTCTAATACCACATCACTTCCCTCTTTGACAATCATCCTAAAGTCATTTATTCCAGGATGCATTGGCAGAGTTACCGTGAATGTAGAATCAGCATTTGCATTAGTGGACTTAGTGATTGTTGCAGCTATAGGATCAAAATCCTCATACCCCGAACCATCATCTTTAACTCGATTAGCTTTTGTAAATAGTATTTCTGTAGCTTTGTTACTTATTTTGCCTTTTGCAGTAAACGAATCGAGCGAAGTACCACTATCTCCAGGAACAATCCAGTTGTATGGTCCTAAGCTATTAGCATTACTCAGTGAAATATTATAAAGCTTTGGCTCTGTCTTTGTTGGCATAACGCGATTAGCGAAACCTACATTCTGAGTAGCTGTGTTAACTCCATCATTAGCAACCAAGGTAACTGAATATGTACTAGCAGATGGAATAACTTTTACAGTAAATGAGCCATCAGTAGCAACATTTACAGGCTCTTCCACTTGTTCACTCTGGACTTCACCATCAACAACCTCATCTTTACTATACTTGACAGTAAACGTAAGATTCTGCTTTGGATTAGTATCGTCCTTAACTTCACCTTTAACTTCTACTGCACCAGTTTGGTCAATTGTTACATTCCCATTACTATCTGCATTAGTTAGTTTAATTGTTGGTGCTTTTCCGTCGAAATTAGTTGCAAGAGTTTCAACTACTTCTTTACCATCAGAACCTTTTGCTTTAACTTTTATTGTATTAGCACCTTGTTTAATAGGGGCAGTAAAGCTAAATTCAGAATCATCTGTCTTAACAGCTAATTCTTTTTCTGCTTCAGTTCCTGATTGAACATAAGCTTTCACATCCTTGCAACCATCAGCAATACGTCCAGAGATTTCGATGCTGTATTTATCAACACCGTTATCTTTTTTAGCAGTGACATCCTTAATGCCAATATTCTTAAGATTAACCTCATTATTTATGAGAATCTTTTTATTAGCAAATCCCTTAAACACTTTGGAAGTATTGGTTTCATTGAAACCGCCATCATGCAAACTGACATTGACGTAATAAGCATCCTTACCTACATTAACTTTGCAAGTGCGAGTATAGCCATTTGCGTCATGAGTTTCGCTGCAGTCCTTCTCATCAACCTTGACATAATCACTGTTACCATTAACTTTTACACCTGGATCACTCAACGTTTCACTTAACTCATCATGAGCTGTAATGGTGATTTTACCATCACTATCAGGTTCGCTAATTGTAACGGTTGGAGCTTTAGTATCAAGGTTAAAATGCATATCAGTCGTCTGGCACATATTCTTAGTCAAGCAAGCTTTTACTCGATAAATATATTTGCCATCAGGAAGTTTCTTATTCCAATGCGCAATATCAGTAGATGTCTTATCATAAATAGTTCCATCAAAATCAATAGAACTATTTAATGCTCTTGGATCACGTAATAATTCTGAGAAATTAGAACGAGAAACGTCATGTTCCTCTCCTACTTCTGCAACAGTTTTACCAGAATTATCCAAAACAGAATACTGTATTAAACTTGCATTACGGAATAATGCTAATGATGGTCGTATCTTATCGAATAACTCATCACCATTTGGAGAAAATTCTAAATGACCAGGAGCTTCATCATTAACTTGCACATCACCAAAATAACTTTCAGCAATCAGCGAAGTAGTCATATTAATTGCATTTTGAAGATACTCTTCACCAGGCTTTACAAGAATTGGTTCCTTATCCCAATTGCCAACAAAGCCAAGATATGGAACAGCCAAATCTGGTTCCCCAGAAGTCTTTGAAGTAAAACGCGCCCAACCTTCAACATAATGGTCGCGAGTCACGTCTGGAGTTAATGTAAACTCTACTTCCTTTTCTGACTTAGGATCTACTGTAACTGTATTAGTCGAAGAAGCTAATGTTTCTGAGCTAATAGAGGTAGTAGTTTCTTCACCAGCATTATTAGATTCATTAACAACATTTTGTTTAGGAACTTCATAAGTTACAGCCTTATCTCCATAATTATGCAGTTTAACAGTGAACTTACGATCTCCATTAACCTGGCGCAGAGCCACGTACGAATTGCCATTGACTGTTGCAATCACGTTAGTAGCAACAGCTTTATCGACCTGAGCTAAGCCAGCGCCGATTTGACGAGGAGCAAATGGTACATTGCTGGAATTATTGAGAATCTCAGCCGTATTCATCAAGGCTTGTTCAACAAGAGTAGCACGATCTTTTGGAGAAAGCTTAGGGAAACGCTTCATATAGCTTTCCATCACCAAAGCTGAAAGACCGGAAACGTTTGGAGCAGCCATAGAAGTACCAGACATATTAGTGTACTTGTTGTTGTTCTGAGTAGACCACACGTTACCGCCGATGCCAGCAATATGAGGCTTAAAATCAAGTTCTGGCGTTGGACCCCAAGAAGTAAAGCTAGAAGGATGCAACTTATCAGGATTTGCAATGCCCATTGTCTTATCAGAGAAGGAAACCTTAACTGTACCACTTGCGTTAGCTTTGAGTGCATCAACAATCTTTAAAGCATCTTCACGACGAATTGATGCTCCAAAGCATTTGAACTTATCAACTCCAGCCATGCCGAGGAACTGTGCCGAATCGCCAGCTTTGTTATAAACGATTACACCATCAGCACCCTTATCAATAGCATTCTGGAATTTTTCACTAAATGCTATTGCGCCACGTTCAACTAAAGCGTACTTTCCGTGAAGATCCAAATCCTTAACTTCATCTTTTTTGCCAAGACCGATATTCACAATCTCATGTTCTTTACCATCAGCTTTTCCTGAGGCTATAGAGTAAGGAATCTCAGTTGTCTTATTAGCTTTATCCGTATATGAACCAGCGGTTTGAATAATATAAGAATTTTCTACAGAAGCAACGCTGAAAGCAGAAGGATAAGAAGATGGCGAGCCGAGAGTTGCATCATCCCACTTTCCTAATGCATCATTAGTTCCTCCAGATGTAGAGAAGCTTAAACCGGAGTTTCCTGCAGAAATAACTGGAAGCACACCAGCTTCGCGAGCCTTCTTTAAAGCGAGAGATGTAGCGTTAGAAGCTCCACCAAAACCGTTATCTGAGCCGAGAGACATGTTAATAACGTCTGCATGAAGCTTTACAGAATCCTCAATTGCAGCAACTATATCAGCATCACGAGCTCCGTGCGCTCCCGGCTTATTTGAAAATACTTTCATTGCAAGTAGCTGAGCATTTGGAGCAATGCCGTTAATATGACCGTTTTTATCAGCTGGCTTATTCTCATCATCACCATTAGCTGCCACAATACCAGCTACGTGCATGCCATGCTGCTCTGCACCACTATCTGTAATAGTGTAGTTTTCATCAGCATAGTTGAATCCAGCAGGAACTTTATTAGTGAACTTTACACCATTAGACGGGAATGTCTTCTGAATCTTACGAGCTTTTTCAGCTTTGAAATCAAGCTTCATATCATGGTGACTTGGATCAATACCAGTGTCGATGATAGCCACAAGCATCCCAGTTCCATCAAGTCCACGCTTCTTAAATTCTTCGTTTACACCCTGCAAGCCGCGGGCATAATTTTCAAGAGGGTAATACAAACGTTCTTTTGCAACAGAAGCTACTTCATGTTCATGACGTAAAGCCGCAACTTTGTTAGCTGGTAATGTTGCTTCAAAACCATTCATCAGGTAACCAAATTGGCGACGTACTGTCATGCCATATTTTGAAGACCATTTTCCAATAAGACGATTCTGGTCAGCTTTATTACTGCTTTCAGATTCTTTCGAAGGAAGTTTTGGCTGTTTCTTTAAAGTAACAATAACAGTAACAGGCTTATTAGAAGTACCAGTCCTATTAAATGGATTATTAACTATTCTGCTAACAATCTTAGGATCAAGATATTTAGTAGTTTTATTCTTCTTATTCTTATTCTTTTGATTTACAACTTGTGCGAGATTATTGTTCTCAGCACTATTGTCTTTAGCATTTGCTGTACCAAGCGGTACCATAAGCGTCGCCGCAGCCACGCCTAATGCTGCTAAACGAGTCA
>CAMXWX010000063.1 GCA_947252975.1 uncultured Gardnerella sp. | reverse complement strand
AAACTACTCCGGATTATATTTTGATAGATATGTCAATGAAAGACATGTCTGGAGTGGAAGTAATACGTGCAATTCGTGAGCAAAACAACAGCATTATTTTAATTGGCATGACTTCTTACGATTGTAGATCCTATGCTTCTATGGTTTCGCAAGTTGGCGGGCAAGCAATGGTTGCTAAAGACAACTTCAAAGGACTAGCAGAAGCTTTGCAATATTGCGATAATCAGCACGTGTATGGCTGCCGTTGTGTTAAAGATGTTGCTTACGATTTTGCTACTCCGCAAGAATCTTTTATTAGGCTTTCTAAATCAAGGTCGCGTAGCGTTTTGCCGCCTCAAGAACTAAAAATTATGGATCTGCTCGCTAAAGGTTACACAACGAATCAGATTGCGTCTCAACTTGGTCTTATGCCAAACACTATTAACACGCATATTCATAGAATTTACAAAAAGTTGCATGTTTCTAACCGAGTGCAAGCAATATCCGCGTTTGCTGCAATGCAAAATCGTGAGCAAAATAGCAATATGCAATATTTTAATGATTCGCCGCAGAATCATCCGAATTTTTTGCAAGAAACGGATAATGCATGTTAATGAAAACATTTTCGCGCGTTATTGAGTTGGTTAAAAGCTGGAAAATTCAGCGAACTTTATTCATAATATTGGCGATTCTTGTAGTGTCAATGGATGTGCAATCTTGCAATACAGCTGGTTTGTGGCATAACCCGCAGCAATCTGTGTGCCAATACGTTTGGATGTTTGCAATATTTCTTTTGATTGCTTTTTCGCGCCAAATATCCCTCGTAACTCCGATTTTGTATTGCGTAACGTTAGCAGTACCAGGTGTAAATGCAACTTGCTTTCTTTTTTCATTGATCGCTAGCATGTTTGTTGCAGGCTTTTACGATTCGTGGAAGTATTTGCTTTGTGCGTACATAGTTTCGCTGAATATTATGTACTTTGCAAAAATGGCGTACATTCCGCTTACTTTTCCTTGTTTTATTCTTATTTCCATGATTTGCGGTTACGTTTTGCGCAAGTATTTGAACATGTTGGAAGAAAATAATCGCGCAAAAATGGATATTGTGCGCAGTGAGTTCCAGTCTTATATTGCTTCTGTTGCATTGCAATTGCACGACGATGTGAACAATGAGATTACGGATATTACATTGCTTGCGACTGATGCTTTGTATGCCGAGAAAAGTGATCATACAAAAGAGTCGCTAGAGCAGATTGTTGAGCATTCTCGTAATGCGCTTTCTAAAACGCGACTTGTTATTAATCTACTTGAGCAAGCTGAGCATAAGTATGATGATTCTTTAGATTCAAATATTGCTAGTATTGCTGGCACGCAGTTTATTTATGGTTCTAATGGTAATAATTGCATGACTTTGGCTGATTTCTTATGCAATATTCGCGCACGCTTACAGGCTGAACGTAAGATTTGTGAGCAGCTTGGGTACTATGGCTCTCTAACAGTAAATGATGAAAGTTCGGGAAGTAACGATTTTACTGCATCTGCAACTGTTAGTACTGAAAAAGCTCAATGTGCTATTCGCATGTGCAGCGAGTTGCTTACTAATATTCGCAAGCATTGCAATACTAGCGTTGATTTTTCTATGAATGTTACGGTTGATGAGCGCGAATGCAAAATAATGTGTATGAATTCGATTTCGACGTTGAATAAGTTTGGTGAAAGGCTTGTTTTTGGCAAAGGGCTACTATTCCACAAAAAATCTGTGGAACGTTTAGGTGGATCTTTAAGCGCGCAAAAAGATGACGACACTTGGCTGGTCAATGTTGTTATTCCGCTAAATTAGTATCACTCAAATCATGCGTTATCGTGGCAGAAATTACAAAAATTGCAAAAACTGCCACGATAACTCCATAAGTGCGCGGATATTTAAAAATAGTTCCAAAATGTAAATATTCTTAAATATTGATTGTTAGGAACATACAAACTGCTAATAGTAAAAGTTTTCTAAAAACACTATCGTTAAAAATAGGTACGCCTATTTGTGTAGATAAAATCTGCACGTTAGTATGTTGATAATTTACAAAACAGGAATCACAAGGAGGTGCTTATTATGACTAATCCTTTGCGCGGTATACGAGAAGAAGATATCGTCAAGTATTTTAAAGATCACAATCTTTCAGTTGATAAGACGTATGTATTTACAATGAAATACGACCCTTGGTGGAAAGATTTAATCAAACTATTTTTGTTACCTAAATTATTCTATGTAGCGCAAGGCGTTGTTGCGCGTATTATTGCTGCCACTAATAATGAGTTTATTATTGTTAATCCGAATGTCATTTTAGGCTCGGGTAATCTAGCTAAATTAGACGATAAGTATCTTCGTCGTATTGCGTGGAATCAACTCACTAATTTTGAAGTTATAAATAAGCCAACAACTCAAATAATTCGTTTTACTGCAAATGGCAAAACCGAAGAATGGAGCATGCCAACGGAAAGTGCTAGCGTATGGCACTTTAATGTGTACAATCTTGATAATTTGAGAAAAACAGTACAATCGCACATCTCTTGATAATCGGATTCCAAAACAAGATACCATATATTGTATGAACACTACTTACGCAATTGTTGATAATGACACGCTTGTATTGCGATATATGCAACTTCTTCTAAAAAGTCGTTTGCCTGAAAACTTTGTTTGTGCATGGATGTGCTCTTCTGCAAAACAAGCTATTCATCGTTGCGTTACAGAAAATACTCCTGATGTACTTTTAGTAGATATGTCAATGAGAGAAATGAGTGGCGTTGATGTAATTAAAGCAATTCGCGAGCGCAATAGCAATATTGTTTTAATTGGAATTACTTCCTACATGCTGGATGAATACGTATTGCAAGTTGCTAAGTCGGGTGGTCAAGCGTTAATACATAAAGACAATTTATCAGACGTAGTTGCAGCTATCCAATCGCGCACAACAAGCTACGGGTGCCCAGAATTGCCACAATATATTGACTATTTTCACACTCCGCAAGAATCATTTAATATGATTTCTCAACTTCCGAAGACTTCAGTTTTGTCTCCTCAAGAATCGGAAATTATGCGCTTGTGCAAACAGGGGTATTCTACGAAAGAGATTGCAGATCAGCTTAATGTGAAAGTTTCAACAGTCAACACGCATTTACGGCGTATTTATGGAAAACTTCAAGTTAAAAGTCGCATGCAGGCGCTCGCTGCGCTCGCAAAATACTCGCATGACATATAACGTGTAAGAAATTAACGTGTAAAAGTAGGTAGTTATGAAATTATTAACGCGTATGATAAATTTTTTGCCGCATGATGCTTGGCAGAAAATTGGAATTGGTGCAGTCATAAGTTGTACTTTGATTCTTGAAATTTGTTCCTATAATAATCTTCATTACTACTCTAATTGGCATGCAATTACGGTTGAAATAGTATGGATTGTAATCTGCTTATGCATTGCAATATGGCCACGTAAAGCATCTTTTATTGTGCTCATTTGGATGCCGTTGGTAATTGTTGCGCCCAATATCAACTATTCATCTATGATGCTTACCATATTGATTTGTTTGGCAATTGCTATAATTACTCAACCTTGGTACACCGTGCTTTCTTCTTGTGGAGTATCTTTATGGTTCTTTGTTATATGCGATTTTCAAAACGCTTATGTGTTAGCGTGGTGGCTTCTTATCACTCTTATTTCTAGCGCAATCGTAAAATACTATATTTCTACTATTCACCAACAACAGGAACAGTTATTTGCGCAACGTTACAACGTTTTTCAAAAATATGCCACTATTGCAGCAATTCGCATACATGATGAAGTAACTAATGAGCTTTCCAGCATTATGATGATGGCCCAACAATCTATTGAACCTCAAACAACTCATGACCAAGAGCACGAAAATTCGCGAGAGATTCTTCAATGTGCTACTACAACTATTCATAAAGCACGCAATATCATTTCTCTTCTTGACAATGCTACAACTGCAAGCACTAGCGATGTTATGCAATCGACTACATGTTATAAAGATTTTTGCACAGGCTTACGCGCTCTATTTGACTGTGAACAAAAGTCATTTGAAAAGCTTGGCTATATTGGTTCCATTGACTTGAGTAGTGATTTAACTGCTGAAGATTCTCAATCAATGCGTTTGCCTTTTGAAGAATGTGCTCAAATTGAATATATTTGCCGAGAACTACTTGCAAACGTAAAAAAGCATGCTGCAAAGCCTAAAGAATACGCTATGAATGTAATGCTTAATGACAATGAATGTCACATTACGTGTATAAATAGTGCGCAACGCGGTATTCTTGCTAACTTGCAATTAGGATATGGACTGCGTTTTCATAAGATGCTTGCGGAACGAGTTGGCGGAACTTTTAAAGTTATTGAAGATGACGATTCGTGGATTATTAATGTACACGTTCCTATTCATGCAGAGAAATAGCCATTGTGCAAGAATAAATTATTGTGCTTTCTTGCGCTTTAATCGAGTATTTGGAAGTATTTCGACCGAGTATTTGGACGAACCTTTGCGCAGCAGATGCAAGTAAGCGGTTAATCTGTTATGCAGAATGCTGTTTCGTTGCTATGTTATACACGTTATCGTGGCAAAAATTGCAAAATTAGCAAAATCTGCCACGATAACGTGTGATTATGGCTGCGCGATATGGTCGTAACTATTGTCGCTCAATCAGTTAAAAAACA
>CAMXWX010000062.1 GCA_947252975.1 uncultured Gardnerella sp. | reverse complement strand
ATATGTTCATCAAAAAGAATACAAAAGTCTATGAGGAATTAGCTAAATGAAGTATTTAACACGAGAACAGGTGATTAAACTTCACCAGGCTCTGATTGAAACAAGCGGTGGTTCCTCAGGTATTCGTGATGAGGGAATGCTTGATTCTGCATTAAAGACTCCACTACAGACTTTTGATAAAAGTGAACTTTTCCTTCACTACTGGATAAATCCACATGACTAACCTTTGGTTTGATCAAAAACCACCCTTTTATTGATGGCAATAAGCGTATTGGCACCCACACCATGCTAATCTTTCTAGCTCTAAATGGCATCACGCTTTCTTACAATGATGAAGATTTGATCGATATCATCCTCAAAGTCGCATCTAATCAAGCCAATGAAAGCGATCTTTATCAGTGGATAGAAAACCACCAAGAATAATGCTCCCACATTCGAGAGCATTTTTAGAACTTGTCAGAGTCTGTCTGACCTGCAAAGCCTACCTTTTCGCTTAGAGCGTAGCGCGAAAAGGTAATTCAGAGCGCTGAGCCACTCAAGGCAAAAGCACTGCTTCTGCGTGGCGAAGACGTGAGCGCAGCTAACCTGCGTGCGAGTCGATGATTTCGAGCTGCATAATGCGCGCGAATGCACTTCGATTCGCTGAGCTTGCTCAAAGTTGAAAGCACAGTGTGCTTTCAACGCAAGCGAAGTACATTAACATCCTGTGCACTCGACCCTAGAGCGTTGATATCTTCCCTCATACAGCAAAATCACGCTCAAAAACCGCGAGAACCCAGCTTAAAGCCGCCACGCATTAAACCTTTTAACGATAGTCCTCGCTAAGCCTTGCTGCATAAGGGCAAATTTGCACCCACCTAGTCAGCCTTTGACATCAATACGACACTCTCGACATACGAACTTTTGTCCAAACTCCCACATGTAAACATCAAGATAAAATATATCTATGAGGATTATTTTCCTATTTTATTGCAAACCATCTTCTATCACGTTTTGTTCCGATTCTTTCGATGACTTTTTCATTTTGTAAGAAATAAATGTTCGCTCTATGGTTCTTTTTGTTAAACCAATTTAAATTGCTCGCTCATCTGAAGTGGAAGCTGAATCTTCAATAAGTAAAGAAACAACTTTCTTTTCAGATTTGTTCAAACCAACATTTTATTTGGCTTTATTATCTAAATATTCATTAAATGTATAAATATTTTCTAATCCAACTATATCGATTAGAAAATTTCTAAAAGTGGAATTAAGAGGTATTGAAACAAATAAAAATAATCTTTTCTTTGGTCTTGAGCAGCATACATAAAACAAATTTCTATTTCGTTCATATGATGCCTCTTTACCTACTGGTATTGGAACTTTCCCAGTTATCATAGGTGCATAAGTCTCAAATTGATATTGGTTCCATCCCTTACTGATAACGAAGACAACATTATCGTATTCTTCGCCCTTAACACCATGTTCTGTCGAAAACTCTGATTCAGGGTACAGAAATTCAATGGCCGCCTTAAATTGACTGTAATCTAAATCTAAAACATCCTGGATTGTTGCATCCAATCCATAGATTGTATCAGGGGCATCGAAATATAGATGGTAGTATCCATCAACCAATGATGGAATAGGCACTAGCTTTGTCTCTACGATAGTGTTGATAACATCAATGGCTCTGCCATTACGAGCTTTCTTTAGCTGCGACTCAAACTCTTTCCATTTCATCTTATCAGCTTTTTTCGTGATAGGATATCGTCTGATTCCAAGCGTATCAAACAGAAGTTGCATATTTGATGTGCTGAGTGCTTCATATATCGGTTCAACGGTATTCATGAAGAATAGCAAAAATGGATCTTGTTTATCTCGGAGTCCATCATCAATAATGGCTAATAGACGCTCATATCCTTGCTGTGTGGCAAGAACCTTATGAGTAATCATCAAAATTTTGATATTTTCATCCTTTGACACGTTTTTCTTGATGTGTTCTGAAAGCTGGAACAGTCTGGATTTCAGTTCTTCTGCGGGGAGATCGTCTTTGAATGTCCGTTCTGTTCGACGTTCTCCAGAAAAATCATCGCAAGTCACAACAACTACTCCACCTTCAAAATTATCTATTGCAGATTGTTGTGGTAAATCTGGGCGAATATCATTTAAAAGCTTCACAATTCTGGGAGCTGATCTAAAGTTTGAACCCTTTTTAATTTCCTGAAGCTTGCTGTGCTCTATCGCACCGCAAGCGTTGTTGGTTTGGTAAATAGTTTGCCATGCATCTCCGAAAAAGCCAAATTGTGGGCCTATTCCTTCTGCAATAAAAAAGTTTATAAAACGTGTGATAATCGGTTTGTAGGAATCTTGGTATTCATCAATTAAAATCAACGGATAATTGTCAGAGAAAACGCGGCGAAATTTTGCATTATCCAGCATAGTACAAAAAAGTTTCAAAACATCATTATGGTGCAAGTAATGAACTCCTTGGGATACATAACGGTGTCCTAAAGTATAACGAATCTCTAACACCTTGCTGAAGTCCGTTTCCGTCGTTGTTAATGACGCATCATTCTCGATAATGCTAATAAGGGTACTTTGATACTGCTTGATTGCATTCCAAGCAAATGAATGGATTGTCGACGGAAGAATAAATGAATCTTGGGATAAGCGCTGTGAAATCACATCAACAGCTGCATTTGTATATGTAATACATATTACATTCTGCTTTTTTCGGCGATAATCATTCCACTTATTTGCTTGAATCCATTCGATTACACGGTTTAGTGAGTAGGTTTTTCCAGAACCAGCGCCTGCCTCCACGCGGAAGCTACGCCCAGCCTTGAGTGCAGAAATTATTTGTTCGTCGACTTTATCTGCTTCCGCCTTAGCTATGTTATAATTTAAATACTCATAATTCTTAGACAATTCTCAATACCTCCTCATTCAAGAACTCGCTGCCGATTAAGCCATATTAAACCATTTTTAATATATTGAGGAATAGAATAATTAGGATTGTTGCAAATCAGATTGAGTGCAAAGTCCGTCTTTCTTTTCTCAGTAAACTCCAAATCTTCTTCGGCAACAGGTTCTGTGAACCCATAATGACTACGATTCACATTCATGATGGCTTCTTCCAAAGATCTGCCACATATCCCATTTTCCGAAGTTTGATATTCAATATGACATTTCCCCAAAGTCTTTTCTGCATCTGTTGCAGCGGTGATATCCGCAAGGTAAATCTTATCTTTACTATTCTGCGGAATACCCTTAATTTTGCGCATCCACCATTTTATTGTTGCATTGGAGGTAGTCTTACCTTTGCTGACAACAGCCTTTGTTCTGCCATCTATCATAGAATCTATATCCGTAAGGATTAAGCAAGGGAGTCCAAGGAAGTCTGCAAAAGGTATGAATTTGTATGCGTATGCTCCTCCAATTTCGATCAAAGCATAATACTGTGCGGGCAGTTTATATTTTTCTGAATCAAACAGTTTTTCTTTCTCGCATTTCTCTATCATGTCCGGTAGTAGCAACCGCTCCGAAGCACCCTCAACAAAAATGATCTTATCTGCAAAGAACAAATCGCATCTGCTAAGGGTAAGGTATTTCTTGATGAAATCCATGTTGTCAGCATTTTCTCTCGCAAAAATATCAAGGTTCTTATAAACAACTCCAGATTTAGACTTTTTCGCATACCGGATTTTAGAGAAATCCATAGTATTCGCTATATGTGCAGAGTGAGTAGTTAAAAACGTCTGAATATGAACAGTTGTAATTTTATCGAGGAATTTTTCTAAATGCTCCGCAAACGCATGCTGCATTTGAGGATGCATATGTGACTCAGGTTCTTCAATGAACAACAATGGAATGCAGGCGTCTCCCTTTTTCTCAACATCTCGTGCAAACGCAGCCAAGAGAAATTCCATTTTAATCAAATTCTTGTACCCCAATCCGTTATGGGAGCTGGGCAGGCTTTCGTCATCGGCGCCAGAGCTATATGAAAGCCGTGTCTGGTTTTTTATTTGATCGTCAATTTTTAACTCAGTAGTAACACCAAGCTGCAATTCTTCAACATTAGGATATCCAAAACCAACTGCCTTGCTGACCAAGTCACTGAGTATTCGATCGCTTTCTTTTTGCACATTTTTGTTTGCACCATCAACTACTGCACGGAGTTCCTTGACTTTCTCTGCTATATCAGGTGTCAAATCTTCCTCGTTCAAGCTGAAATAGTCCGCAATCAACGAACTAAGGGACTCGTTCTTTTGAGTACCATCTTCTCCAAGCATGCGTTCTGCAGGAATCGGATAATAAGGGAAAAGGTCTTTAAGTTCTCTATGACTTTTAACTTGCCAATCTTCTAAATTCTTTGGATTAACCGCATAGATAATTAAGCCAAACAACCTCGAAAAATTGCTTGCAAGCATAGCGTGCATTTCCTCTGTTTTGGGCGCAAATTTATCATTACTATAGCAACTATCCTTAAACAGTTCCCGCAGTTTGCTTTCGTCAGTTTTCAACTGATACTCCGCACGAATTAACGCTGTAGTGGTATCCACATCAACGTCAATAATGAAAGGTGATAATGCCCCCAATTTTGTATCTTGATCATCCAATGAATAATCAACTACAAACTCTATAGAAATAGGTTCTATTCCTCTGCAGAGATCTTCATAACTCAATTTTTTCTCCATGAACTGAAAAAACAGGTTGTAGAGGTTTTCTCGCTTTGATATAGGATAATCATTATATGAAAAATCGTTTCCTTGTAGCACGGTGTTGATACAGTTACTACAGGAAGTCTTGGCCGTATTATTCCTGCCAACAATA
>CAMXWX010000061.1 GCA_947252975.1 uncultured Gardnerella sp. | reverse complement strand
AAGTTAGCGCTGAGAAGGTTGTTGATGCGCAGTCTGGTTCTGCTAAGAGTGAGGGAGAGAATAAGCAGCAGCCTAATCAAAGTGAATCTAATAGTACTGAGATTAATCAAGGCAATAATACTGGCTCTTCTAGTAGTTTAAAGAAGAATGATGGTGAGCTAAAGTCTGTTGAAAAGCAGCAGCCTGATAGTAACAATGGTGTTGATAAGGCTAAGGCTGAAAAGTTTGCAGATGAGACTGATGCAAAGCAAAAAGCTGAAGGTGCAAAGAAGGAATTCGCCTCTAAGGAAACTGCTCACAGAATGAACAGAAGTGCGAAGGAAGAGCCTCAGTTTCCAAAAGAGTGCATGGATAAAGGGAAAAATACCTTATCTTCATGTTATAAGATTGACTACTATAATAGTCGGTCTATTGTTAAAAGTAGTAATCCTGTTGGAGTAGAACGTGGTAGGTCTATAACTATTACTCCAGAATTCAAATTCAGGTTTGGTAAAAAACAAAAAACCACTGTGCCAGAAGGCGTGTGGTTTAAGTTAGAACAAGATGGTGAAGATCCTGTACCAAGTTGGGTGAATTTTGAAAAAACAGAAAATGGTAAAACTATCCCAGTTCAGAATACTGAAAATCAAAAAGGCTTTAACGGTTCTGTTACATTGCACCCAGGCAAATGGGATCGCGGTAGTCATAAATTCAAAATTGGCATATACCACCCTGCTGATACTAAAGGTAAAAGAATTGATGTAAGTGTAAAAATTGCCAGATCTGATAGTGGTGATTTAACACTTAATGTTTACAATCATGAGGATTCTGATTCAACGCGTTCAGAAATAAACGATAAAACTGGAATAACTTTTGAATCAGGCGAAGATGGCAAATATAGCGAAATTACACCTATCTTTATTGATTCTCAATCCAAAAAAGAGCCTGGTTTTATTTATCACCATATGATTTGCCATAAAGATGGTAGTGGTGATTCTAATGAAAATTACACGGTAGATAAAGTTAACGGCTTGAGCTTAAGCGCTAAAAATAGCAACTCAGGCATACAGACTCAGTTCAAGCATGTGGAAAATAATAAGCCTTCAACTGGTGCAGATGCTTACGCTGTGTATGAAAAAGGGGATGACAGTATTACTGAGCGTTCCCAAAGCTGGATTACTGGCAAGCCGCAGGCACAAAGTGATGGAACTTTTGAGTGCAAAGTGTTTGCTGTTAAGGATACTAAGTTAATTCACATCAGGAATCAACATGTAGCTAAGGAAGTAAAAGATTCTTCGGTGTCAGACGAATTTGATGAAAATGTTAAGAAAGGTGAATATAGGAAGTCTCTGTTTAATAGTAAGAATCCAGAAAGCAATATGGTTGATAGTAGTTTGTGGACTAATAGCAACGATATTACAAAAACCATCGACTGGGACTATAAGACTATTAAGATTGTTTTTAAGTCGAAGAAAAAGAAGCAGCTTGAGGTTAAAGATGGAGATCTTAAGCTGAACGTGTATCCGTTTAAGAGCAATGATGCTGGTTCTGGCTCTGCTGCTGGTGGCGCGTCTGCGGCCGCTCCTTCGGCTTTAGGCAATAACAGCACTGTTTCTGTTATGAAGGGAATGGAGCTTAAGCCGTTTATTGAAGCCACATCTGAGGCGGATTCTCAAAAAGAAATCAACCTTAAAATATTGTGCTCCAAAGGCGAGAAGCCGAAAGAAAGTGACGCAAGCGATGCAGGCGGCTCTGGCACTAAGTCAATACAATCCAACACAGATCTTAAGTATACAAAATGGGTAGATCCAAGCAGGCTTGGCTTTAATTTCCCAGATAATAGTCAAATTAAATGTACTTCAAGCGAAGGAGAGCAGTCTTGCATTCCTGATGGAGCTACTACCAAGTTTGCGGCTAGGACTTACGCTAGCGCTATGTTTAAGTCAACTGAAGCTGGCGATTATAAATGCGTTGTGTATGCGCTTAAAAAACCAGATGCGCTTAATAAGTTCAATGACGAAGCAACTAAAACAGACGTAACGCCAGAGAAAATATCTACCTCTTTTAAGGGTGCGAATCTAACAGCCAACAAAGACTTTGCGCAGTTAGCTTTTAAAATTCACGTGCCAGAAGATTTCACTCTGCCGCACACGGGCGGTCAGAATTGGAACTTGCAGCTGGGTGCTGTAGCTGCCGTAATGGTGAGCGTGCTTGCCGCAGGATTTGTGGCAAGTCAAAGTGAAGCATGCAGAAAGCTGCTTTACGAAAGGCGGCGATGCTAATGTGAAAGCTGCCTACGTAATCAAGTTGTGCTCGCGTATTAGTGCAGTGCGCGTAGCAAAAATAAAAACATAATTAGATTAACTAAACCAAGATATTCCAGAAGATATTTCAGGTAGTCAAAAAACAAAACAAACACACAAACACAAACAAGTATCGAGTAAGTACGTAAACAAGTGCTAAATCGGTACTAAAACAAACACACAGTAACAAACACAAAAACAAAACAACTTAACTCAACTGCTTTTAGAAGCATAGAGTAAAGGAGATAATATGAATAAACTAACAAAAAAGTGCGTTGCGGCGATTGCGTCGCTCGCGATGGCTGGCACGCTGTGCGTTGCTGGCGCTGTGACTATGGCCAGCGTTGCGTGGGGTGTTCCACATCCTGGGGTGCCCCAACCACATGCCGATAACTCTCCGTGGGGTACGAAACAAGATAAAACAGGTACATTAACGATTAACAAGTTTAAGTACGCAGATACTGTAGATGGCGAGGGTCACCACAAGGGCGCTGCTCTTACTGGCGCAACGTTTACTCTTAAAAAGGTTACCAAGATTGATAACGTTGATCTTAAATACGATGAGTTTAGCACTTGGTCCAAGATTGCTGGCATAGTCGGTGCGCTGAATCGTGGTGATGAGGCTAGCGCAAATCTTACATTTGACGATAATACAAGTCCTACGTCTACTGTAAGTGAAAACGTTACAACTTTCTCAAAACTCCCAGAGGGCTTGTACAAGGTTGTTGAAACGCCTCCTGCAGGCTATGGTGCTGCGGATATGACCGAGTTCTACATAACAATGCCTTTGATTGAGACGAAGGTTGAGAATGGCGCTACGACCACCACTTACAACTGGAATCCAACAATCAACCCAAAGAACAAGGATATTTCTAAGACGTTTACCAAGAAGCTAGACGACGGTAAAGATCACAACTCTGTTCTTGCAAAAGATAAGACGCTTTACTACACGATTAGCGCTTCTGTAAACCGTACCAAGTCTGGCACTTTGAGCGCAGATGATCTTAATGGATTTGCTGTGTTTGATGATTTTCCTACTGCTGCATTTGCGTCACCAACGGATGCCAGCAGCGCTGTTGAGTCTGTGAAGATTGGCGATGGTGATAGTGCTACTGAACTAACTAAGAATACTGACTACAACGTTTCTATCGTGAAAGCTAGCTCTGAAGCCGACGGCAAGAATCTTGAATCTGGTCGAAATCGCATCTTAGTTAAGTTCACCGACGCTGGTTTGAAGAAAATTGCTGAAAAGCTGAATGACGTTACCAACGGCCAAGACCCTAAGGTAAACGTTGCTATTAAGCTCGATCTTAGTGATACTTACCAGAACGGTAATGCTCCTACCGACACAACTTCAACAGAGCAAAACGGCAAGAACGAAGTCGTAAATAAGTCTGGTTACTTCCAAGCAAGTCCTAAGGGCACGACAAATCCAGACCCAATCGTGTCTGGCGATGATGACGGCGGTACTTCTAAAGTCAAGTATGGCTGGTTCGACGTGTTCAAGTACGATGCTGCAGACGAAGGAAAGCAAGACAAGACTGGTCTTGCTGGTGCTGAGTTCAGACTTTTCAACACTGAAGAGAAAGCGAACGCTTGCGCTGAGAAACTTGTCGACGCAAGTAAGGATGCAGATAATATCGCCGAATGCAAAGCTGGTTCTTCTACGTTCACTGGAGATACTGCTAAGACTCAAAGCACTGGTAAACTGAGCGCTCCTGTTAAGGTTCAAGCTGGCACAAACATTTACCTTGTTGAGGTTAAAGCTCCAAATGACTACATGCGCTTGCCAGAAGTTAAGGCTGTGAATGTAGAAGAAGGCAAGCTCAAGATTGTTGACTTCTCTAACACAAAGAAGAACACATTTGGTACATGGTTCAACCTTCCTGCAACTGGTGCTACTGGCGTGATTATTTTCGCGCTTGCTGGCATGGGCTTGATTGCAGCAAGCGTGTTCCTCTACATGCGCAATCGCAAGGAAGAGGAGCAGGCAAAAGCCTGATGCGCTTTTGCAAAGTAGCTGCTTCAGTAATCTAGTAGTCTAAAAGTAAAGTGTGTGAGTCTAGGGTTTGTATGTAAGCCCTAGACTCGCGCATATTTGCGCTTTTGCTGCTTTTTGTTCAATATTCTGTTCATTTTTTGTAGTGCGTTTGTATTTGATTTCGGTGTTTTTTGGTACAAACGCACTACAAGGCAGGTCGTGCCGTTCGCGCGGTCTGAGCGCTATTCCTTACGGCTATTAGTAGCCGTAAGGCTGATTTGGCATGTAAAGTCCACTGGACTTTACATTTGAGCCAAATCACGCTTTGAAGGAGCTTGAAATGCGTTATGCAATTTCAAGCTCAGTCAAAGCGCCCATGCAAGTCGATTCGCATTGGAGGAGGAATGAAGGCTAAGAAAAAGAAAAGCCCTTTGCGTCGAGCGCTAGAGCCAGTTGTCTTGGCAGTCGCCGCAATCCTATGTTTTACGTACCCAGTGGCATCTACTCTTTGGAACAATCACGCTTCGAAGCAGCTCTCTGCAATTTACGACAAGCTTAGTCGCGAGCAGCCTAAAGACGCGCGTGCGATTAGCTTAGAAAAGGCTCGCAAGTATAACGCGCATCGCAGCGCGATTTTTACGGCGGATCCGTATAACGGAACGGAAGATTTTAAGAAAACACCCGAGTATAAAAA
>CAMXWX010000060.1 GCA_947252975.1 uncultured Gardnerella sp. | reverse complement strand
CGCCTTACGTGGACGCGCTTTCTGTGATTCAGTCACTTGCATTGCATAAGTTGCGCAACAAGGTAGATAAAGAAGAGCTTAGCGAAAGTCAGCAAGCAGAGTTTATTTACTTGATTCTTTGCACAGTTTCTGGTGTTGCTGCAGGCTTGCAAAACACTGGATGATTTTAATAAATTACTGAATCAAGAAGGCTCTCGTATTTGCGAATTGAAATACGGGAGCTTTTTTGATAATAGGCTTATATTCTTAAACAAAATTCTTATTTACTACGAAAGATACAATATATTCTAAGTCAAAAATTTTAAACTTAAGCAACTGAAAATATTGCCAATGCCAGTGTAGGAGGTAATAATGCAAAAAGAAGTCAGCGAAGATTTTGCTAATGAAGATTCAGTTTTAGCTACATCGGTATTAAGCGCAATGCTTGCGGGGAATCGCAAATTTGCAGACGGCAATTCAGCGCATGCAGGCGTAAATTCAGAATCGCGCATGAAACTTATTGACGGTCAGCATCCTGGAGCTGTTGTGCTTTCGTGCGCAGATTCGCGAGTTGCTCCAGAATTTATATTTGACGCTGGTTTGGGCGATATTTTTTCTGTTCGCACAGCTGGAGAAGTGTTGGATGATGCCGTAATAGCTTCGCTAGAATATGCTGTAAGTGATTTGGGAGTAAAAGTGTTGGCTGTGCTTGGGCATGAGCATTGCGGCGCTGTGCAGACTGTTTTGCCGAATGTGCAAAAGCTGGTTTCTGAATGCGGCGAAGATAAAACAAGCGAAATAATTGAGTCGAGCGAGTCAATATTGCTGCGTTCTTTAGGGCATGCTGCGCTCGCAGGTGTTGAGGAAAATTTGGATACAGATGATATTGAACGTATTCACGTGTCTAATATTTTGGCTGAAATTTGCGAAAAATCACAAATAATTCGCGAAGCTGTTTTCAAAGACGCTTTGATGCTTGTTGGAGCAAGGTATCGAATGAGTGACGGCTTGGTGGAAGTGTTGTCATGCTAAAAACAGAAACCGAAGCAAAAACAACGAGCCAAGTAGAAAAAGCAAGTAAAGCAAAACAAGCAAATTCTGCAAACTATCTTTTTTTGATTGCAGGAGTGCCTTTTGTAGCTCTTATTATTGCAATGCTTCCAGCTTTGCAAGCGCGCAACCCGTGGTTGCCTGTAAACACTGTTATTAGGGGTGTTTCTGGCTTGCTTTTGCAAGCTGTTCCTTTTACGCTAATTGGTGTTCTTGTTTCCGCTGCTGTAGAAACATGGGTTACGGAAGATTTTATTGAAAAACACGCTCCAAAGTCTATTGCAAACGGCTTTTTGGCTGCGATTTTTGCAGGTGTGTGCGTTCCTGTTTGCGATTGTGTTGTTGTTCCAACTTTTTCTCGTCTTGTTGCGCGAAAGCTGCCATTGCCTTGTGCTGTAACGTTTTTGTGCGCTGTTCCAGTGGTAAATCCTGTTTCTATTTGGGCTACTTGGTACGCGTTTGCGGACGTTCCAGCAGTTGCTGTAACTCGAGTGGCTTTGGGTGTTGGTGTGGCTCTTTTAGTGGGTGTTAGCTTTGTGATTTTTCCTGTAAAGTCGCAAGTTTTAAGGCGAAATGTATTGGAAAAAGTTCGCGCTGATTGTTCGGATTGTGCGGATTGTGCGTATTGCGGCGGCTGCAATAAGTCGCAAAGTGGTCATTCTTCGTATAAAAATTCTTCCAGCTTTAAGTCTGGTATTAAAAATAGTTTGAAAACTTACGCACATCACATTTATTCAGATTTTATGCGACTAATGCCAATAATTTTGTTTGGAACGATAGTTGCTTCGATTATTCGCGTTTGGCTTGGTGCAGATCCTGCATCAAAAGTTAATACAACAATTGTTTTTGTGGCAATTCCAGCAATGATGTTAATAGCGTATGCAAGCTCACTTTGCTCCAGTTCCGACGCTGTAATCGCGCGCTCTTTGGCCTCCTCGCTTCCAATGAGTTCAGTAATTGTTTTTCTGCTTTTTGGGCCAATGCTAGACATAAAAAATACGCTTATGCTTGTTGAAGATTGCAAAACTAGCTTTGTTTTGCGCTTAATTGCAACGATTGTTGTGTTCTGTTTGTTTGCTGCGCTTATTGTTCATTTTGCGTGGGGAGTAATGCTGTGAGTGATATAAATTCCGCAAATTCCGCAAATTCTGCAAAATTGTCTAAAAAAATAACATTTGCAAGCATTATTCAAGCATTGTGTTTATTTTGTTTTTCTGCAACTTTAATGCACAGTGCTCTAAGTGGATCTTATGCAATTTTGACTACTCCGCGCGCGTTTGCTTATCTTATTTTTGCTGCGATTTTGCTTTTGGTTTTGGGAATTTGCTCACTTTTTGGACTTTTCCCTGCACATGCTAAAGATTGCAAAAAAATAATGGTTTCAATTGTAGTGCCAATGCTTATTATTTTGATTCCACTTCAAATGTCTCAATCGTCGCTTGCGAGCGGTTTTGCAAAGTCTGCAGGTTTTGACGAGTATGCTTCTGGTCGCGCAATAGCAATCGCGTCTAATCGTAAAAATAATAAAAAAAATTTAAGCGGATTAGATGTAGTTAATAAAAAAATTGTTGTTGCAGACGATGATTTTGGCAATTGGTACAACGAAATTGACCATAATTTTGATAAATACAAAGATTATACGATTGTTGTAAAAGGGTTTATAAGCAAAGAATCTACGCTTTCTAAAGATCAAGTTCGCATATCTAGACAGTTTATGTCTTGTTGCATTTTAGATATGAGCCCGTTTGGTTTTGTTGCACAAATGCCCAAAAATATGCGATTTGAGCATCATCAATGGGTTGTTGTTAAAGCCAAAATAGCCCTTGGGAAAGTTGGGCTAAAAGGTTATTCGCAAGATGGAATTGTTCTTAAAGTTGAATCCGCTAGCGATTTGAATAAAGCGCCTTCGGGGTATTTCTATAGAACTTGATTGCGCGTATTTGTTTATTATCCGCATATTATCAACATTATTAACATTGCTTTTATACGCACTTTTTATATGAGCTAAATTCAACTAAGATAGCAAGTATGTCGTTGGGTTTTAACATTGCACTCATTGTTGTGTTCCTTTTGTTTGGTTCCATATTTGCAGCAACCGAACTTGCGCTTGTTAACTTGCGATCGTCGCAGCTGGATCGCATGGAAGCGCAGGATGCGCGAGGAGCGCGCGTAGCAAAAATCGCCCGCGATCCAAACACTTTTCTTTCCACTCTTCAAATCGGAGTTACGCTTTCTGGTTTTCTTTCGGCATCTTTTGGCGAATCTGCAATAGCACCTCATGTTGTGCCATTAGTGGAGTCTTGGGGTGTTTCAAAACATGTAGCAGGCCCGCTTACGACTATTGTTTTAACGCTTATAATATCGTATTTTTCAATCGTAATTTCTGAGCTTGTTCCAAAAAGAATCGCAATGCAGCGATCGGAGCAAATCGCAAGGACTGTTGTTCCTGCAGTAGACGTGTTCTCTAAAATATGCAAGCCCCTAATATGGTTGATTGCTAAGAATACCAACGGTTTTGTGCGCCTTCTTGGGTTCGATCCAAACGAAAAAGAAAGTGAAGTTTCCGACGAAGAGTTGCGCGTTTTAGTTAATTCCAATAAAAAACTTAGTCAAGATGAGCGCACGATTTTAGACGATGTTTTTGACGCTTCCGAGACGATTGTTGCAGAAGTCATGCGTCCTCGTGCAGACGTTGAGTTTTTGGATGGCTCACTAAGTCTAGAAGATGCTGCTGCAAAGATTCGCGAGCTTCCGTACTCTAGGTACCCAGTAACAGGCAAGGATTTTGATGATGTTATTGGATTTGTTCACGTTCGAGATTTGCTGGATGTTAAAGATCCAAACGCAAAAACAGTAGCAGACGTAACTAGAGAGGGAATAAGTCTTCCTGGAACGTCTAAGTTGCTCCCAAGTCTTGAGCTTCTTAGAAAGCGAGGGGTTCATCTTGCGGTTGTTATTGACGAGTATGGTGGAACGGATGGCATTGTAACTCTTGAAGACATGACCGAGGAGCTTGTTGGAGATATTCGAGACGAGTACGACTTGCCAGATGAGTCGGATTTAAGCCGCGATAGCAAGTCTACAGCGTTTGTAAACGGAGTAGCTACTGTTGATGGCGGAATGACGATTGAAGACTTTGCAGACGTTACTGGAATCGAATTGGAAGATGGCCCTTACGAAACGGTTGCAGGGTATTTTCTGGCTCGCACAGGCTCGATGGGTAAGGTTGGCGCTGTTTTGCACGATGCGGATGGCTACGATATGACTGTTGCAGAAGTGGATGGTCGTAGAATTGCTACGATTGAAGTTAGAAAAACAGAGCAAAATAAAGATTTGAACAAAATCAATAACAAAAATTAATAAAAAACAAAAAATGGAGGATACTATGGCTTTAATGCATATTGTGCCAGGTTTAGACGAAGTTTCTAGCGAAAAAGCTATTGCGGTTTTACAAAATCGTTTAAGCCACGAGCAGGAAGCTGCTTTAGTCTTAAAGCATGCGCATTGGAATGTTACGGGTCCAGACTTTATTGCAGTTCACGAAATGCTTGACCCTCAAGTTAGTGAAGTTTTGGCTCAAGCAGATGAGACAGCTGAGCGAATTGCAACGCTTGGAGGCTCGCCATCTGGTCGCGCGGACGATGTTGTAGCTTCGCGCACTTGGAAGCGTTTTGCTCTTAGTGGTAGAAAGTCCACCAAAGAATATTTGCAAGCATTAATTGAGTATTACAACGATATGATTGCGGACGATAGAAATGCCATTGCACAGCTTGATAATCTTGATATTGTTAGCTCAAATATTATTCAAGACCATGTTCAGCAGCTTGAAAAGTTCCAGTGGTTTATGCGCAGTCATTTAGAGTAATTTTGTAGAATAATTTTGCGACACGCTTAGATTTGCTATTTGACATTTTTGTTTCATGTGCTAATCTAACTACTTGTATGTTTTCAACATACAAGTTGGGCCCGTAGCTCAGGTGGTTAGAGCCTGTCTCTTATACACATCTCCGAGC
>CAMXWX010000059.1 GCA_947252975.1 uncultured Gardnerella sp. | reverse complement strand
ACCAGGCTTCTTCGGATCCTCACCAGGCTTCTTTGGATCTTGACCAGGCTTAGACGGATCCTCACCAGGCTTCACACCATGCTTCACTTTGAATGTATATGCAGTAGCTCCCTTTGCATTATCACTTGTGGCACTTGCTGTATTACCGGCAAAATCGGTCGCCTCAATGGTGATAGTGTGAGAACCATCAGTCAACTTATTAGTAGGAATCTTCAACGTTAATGTTGTAGAACCTGGCTTATCTGGAGTTGGATTATCGTTAACCTTAGAAACATCCACTAATGTGTTCTCTACTGCTGTAGTTGGAAGATAATTTTCTGTATACGCTACTGGACGACCATCAACCATAACGCGCAAAGACTTCAAATTATCATCTGTTGCTTTAACAGTAATTTCGTGACCATCATCGATTTCTTCACCTTCAACCAAACCTGCTTCAACAGTAGGATCCGTTTCGTCAAGAACAACTGGAATCACACCAAGTAAATGAGATTCAACCTGATCACTTAAGTGCAGCAGCAACTTATCACCATTGTCTACTGGAATGTCAGTTGAGAATTGGCGACGAGTTGTTTCTTTACCATTCGTATCCAAAGTGTAGAAATCACCAACGGAATCGTTGTTAATTCGCAAACTTTGACCGAAAGCATCATCCGATACATTTCCACTGAAAGTCACGGTGTCACGATTGGTGAACAACGTGTGACCATAAAGCTTTGGAGTATCGAAATGCGCCGTTGGAGGCGTAATGTCGAAGTAGAATGCTGCAGGAGTATCGATTACATTCGTTTCATCATCTTCATCAGCATCTTCGTCATCTGCTTTAGTATTCACCTGCAAGCGGAAATCATTTATACCCGGATGCATTGGAAGCTTTACACTAAACTTTCCGTTCTTAATTTCAGCACGCAATGGGTTTGGAGTTACAAGATTCTTAGTTGTAGCATCAAAACGCGAAGCTGGAGTAAACACCACGCTAGTCACCTTGGAACTCACATCACCTTGAGCAACAAAGTAATCAGAGCCAATAACGTCTGGACCATAATTCTTCTTATGAATTAACCACGCATAAGCACCCATAGAGCCAGCATTAGTAAGCACGAAATCTTTTGTTGCAGCTGCAGGTTTAGGCGTAGGAGTTGAACGACCAGCGAGAGCCAAACCTATAGTTGTAGTGTTTTCAGCAGAATCAGTAGCTACAAGAGTTACCATAACAGCTTTAGCGGCAGGAGTAATAACTGTTTTGAAGCTACCGTCTTTGCCAACAGTTACTACTTCTTCAGTTTCTTTACTAGCTGCAGCTGTATCTGCTTTCTTTACATTTGCATCAATACTCGTTGCTGAAGTTGTATTAGCACCAGAAACAGCTTTAATAGTAGATCCAGAAGCAGAACCAGAAGCATGATTGTTTACAGAACCAGCAACTGCATTAGCTGGAGTAGTGTTGTCAGCAGCCTTCTGATAAGTAAGCTTTAGCTTTACAGTATCTCCAGGAGTATCAGTTACTTTACCAGCAACAGTTACTTTACCATCTGAACTTACAGGCAAATTACCCTTATCATCTAAACCATTAACAGTAATCTTAGGTGTTTGCGCGTTGAACGTTAGCTTAAGTTCCTTATTGCCAATATGATTACCTTTACTATCAAAAGCTTTAAGCATTACAGTATTTTCGCCATTTTTCAGTGGCACAAACGCATAGAAAGTATTCTCACCCTTGCGCTTTTTAGCTAATTTGACTTCCTGATTTTTACCGTCTTTAGGAGTCACATAAGCTTTTATAGAAGCAACATCTTTAGTGAGATATCCCTCAAGATAGAACTTACCATTAATATCTGGGTTAGTCTTACTTTCTTCTAACTGATTTGCTTTAATTTGGTGAGAAGTAAGTTTTTGTTCATTTGGAATAATAAACTTCTTGTTCTTCTCAGGTTTTCCTGAACCATTCGGGACATATGTGTCGAATACCTTCTTAACCTCAGTTGGATTCATAGCATTGTCTCGAACAAGCACATCTATGTATTGAGCTTCATTACCAATGTGAATAGACTTGCACACTCGCGTACGAGTTGCTTCATTCAACGGGCATTGAGTGTCTTCATCACCATAGTTCAAAGCATCCTTTACACCAGGAAGATGAATAGTTGGCACGCCAGGATCAGGACTCAATTCATCACTAATAACAATCTTCACATTGCCTTTATCATCACGATCAGATACTGTGACCTTAGGTCCATGATTATCGATTGCTACCTTCATATCATAAGTTTGCCAATCAAACTTATCTCCTAAGCGAGCTTGAATACGATACGTGTACCATCCATCAGGAAGAATGTCAAACCTACTTGTTTTTGGATTCCACACAGACCCGTCGAAATTTCCAGCTAAACCATCTGTTGTTCCAGCATTAGCAATAGTAGAACGATGCACATTGTGTTCCGTTCCAAGAACAATCTTAGTTTTATTATGAGAATCCAATACAGAATACTTTATGTCAGATGCACCGCGGAATATAGCCATAGATGGAACAACATAATCCATCCAGCCATCTTGATTTGCAGGTGAAAATTCGCCAAGTACATAAGGTTTAGTTTCATTATTAACCGGAAGTTTACCCATAAAACCAGCTACCGAAAGCAACGATGTCGTAAGATCACTATGTTTTGCACTATAGCTTTCTCCCGGTTTTACCATTATAGGTTCAGCATTCCAATCTCCAACAAAACCAAGGTATGGCACAGAAACATCTGGTTGAGAATCAGTGAGCGATTCAAATCGCACCCAACCTTCAATATAATGATTGCCTTCAGAACGATTTGGGCTTAATGTAAACTTAACATCAGCGGTTTTCCCAGGCTTTACTGTAACATTACGCGTTTTTGATTGCAACGTTTCAGTATTACTAATAGATGTTACTGTATCTTTATTAACCTCATTAGACTCATTTACAACATCCTGATCTGGGACAGCAAATTTTACTGGCTTCTTACCATAATTATGTAAAGTAACTGTAAAGTTGCGATTAGAATTCACGTTTTTAAGAGCAACGTACGAATTGCCGTTTACTGTTGCAATCACGTCAGTAGCAACAGCTTTATCTACCTGAGCTAAGCCAGCGCCGATTTGACGAGGAGCATAAGGAATTTTCTTACTATTTGCAGAATCTTTATGTCCAATAATACTTGCTGTATTCATTAATGCTTGGCTTACACGAGTAACCATTTCAGACTTGTTAAGCTCAGGGAAACGATTCTTATAGCTTTCCATCACCAACGCTGAAAGACCGGAAACGTTTGGAGCAGCCATGGAAGTACCAGACATGCTGGTGTACTTATTTCCATTCTGCGTGGACCAAACATTACCACCGATACCAGCAATCTGAGGTTTAAAATCAAATTCTGGAGTTGGACCCCAAGAAGTAAAGCTAGAAGGCTTCCCATCATCCGGATTGGCGATAGTAACGAATTGTTCAGTGAAAGCTATCTTTACTTTCTCACCTTTATCTAATGCTGCTTTAATTTCCAATGCATAAGAACGAGGAATAGATGCACCAAAGCAATTTTTGATTTTCTCCAATCCGCCCATTCCTATGAATAAGGATGAATCTTTGTCGTGATTGTAAACAATCACACCTTTAGCACCTTTAGAAATCGCATTATTAAACTTTTCAGTAAAACTGATTCCACCACGTTCTACAAGAGCATATTTACCGGTAAGATCAAGATCTTTAACATCAGCTTTAGTAGCTTTTTTAGCATCCACAAGTTCATGCTGAGATAGTGCATCTGTTAAAGAACCAATAGAATAGCTGTACGGCAAAGTATGTGACTTGCCATCTTTTCCAACCCAATTTGCAGACTGCTGAGTAATGTTGGAATTTTCTACAGAAGCAACGCTGAAAGCAGAAGGATAAGAAGATGGCGAGCCGAGAGTTGCATCATCCCACTTGCCTAAACTATCATCTATGCCACCGCTTTCAGAGAAGTTCAAGCCGGAGTTTCCTGCAGAAATAACTGGAAGCACACCAGCTTCGCGAGCCTTCTTTAACGCGACACTAGTAGCACTTGACGTTCCACCGAAACCGTTATCTGAGCCAAGAGACATGTTAATAACGTCTGCGCCAAGCTTTACAGAATCTTCGATTGCAGCAACAATATCAACATCACGAGCACCATGCGAACCTGGCACATTTGAGAAGACTTTCATAGCGAGCAGCTGAGCGTTTGGAGCTATGCCATCAACACGATGATTTTCAGATGCTGGAGCACCATTTTCATCGCCGTTAGCAGCCACAATACCGGCAACGTGCATACCGTGCTGTTCACCATTAGCGTCTGTGAAATTAGTATTTTCATCAGCGTAATTGAAACCTGCAGGAACTTTATCTGTTGTATTTCCTTTACCAGTTGGCTTCAAGCGAATATTCTTTTTTGCTGAAGCGTCAAGCTTCATATCTTGATGATTTGGATCGATGCCCGTATCGATAATAGAAACAAGCATTCCGGTTCCATCGAGGTGATGCTTTTTAAACACCGTCTGCACGCCTTGTAAATCGCGAGCATAATTTTCCATTGGATGATATAAACGTTCTTTTGCGACAGAAACTACACCTGGCTCACGTTTCAAATCTTGAACGTGTTTTTCAGGGAGAGTAGCTTCAAAAGCACTCATTAAATAACCAACCTGGCGACGAACCGTCATATTGTACTTTGACTTTACGCGGTTAATTAAAACATTCTGCTCATGAATGTTGGCTTTTTCGTCAGCATCCGTGAGTTGCGAACGATAATTTTTCAACGTAACAACAACAGTTACTTGAGCATTTGAATTTTTATTAAATTGATCTTTTTTACTGTAATTCTCAAAAGCTTTAGCAAGAGTTGGATTAACATGGCGTAAATCTTCTATAGACTTAATCTCACTATTAGCTTTTAAAGATGAATCAAGCATCTTAGAGACAAGTGCATTGCCATCTTTTTTAGTTTCATTATCATTTTTTGCAAATGCCGCAGGAACTTGCCCAAGCGGTACCATAAGCGTCGCCGCAGCCACGCCTAATGCTGCTAAACGAGTCA
>CAMXWX010000058.1 GCA_947252975.1 uncultured Gardnerella sp. | reverse complement strand
TGTTCGATAAGGTCGTTATAACGCTCTACAACAACTTGACGACGCGCCTTTAAACTTGGCGTAATCAAACCGTTTGCTTGAGTAAACTCATCTGGAACTATTTCGAACTTGCGAATAGACTCAGCTCTAGAAACTAGCTCATTTGCTTTGCTAACAGCACGCTCAACTTCTGCTCGCACAATACCGTTACGTGAAGCCTCTTTTAAAGACCGTACAGGGCATGCGCCACGCGAAGAAAGCCAAGTATTTACTTCTGATAAATCGAGCGCAATAATTGCTGAAACAAACGGCTTCCTGTCTCCAATAACAACAGCTTGAGAAATAATAGGTGAAGACATTAATGAAGCTTCTAACGCATTTGGAGATAAGTTCTTACCGCCAGCAGTAATAATAAGATCTTTCTTTCTGCCAGTAATACGCACAAAACCGTCATCGTCTAAAGACCCAAAATCTCCCGTATGCAACCAGCCATTTACAATCTGCTGTTTGGTAAGCTCAGGATTATTATGGTAGCCTTTGCATACTGCAGGACTCTTAATGCACAATTCACCATCGTCAGCAATAGCAACAGATACACCCTTTACAGGCAAACCAACGGTACCAATGCGATAACCTGTCGTAGGATTCACCATAGAAGGTGCACAAGTTTCTGTCATTCCATAGCCTTCTAGAAGAGGCAAACCAATGCCATTAAAGAAATGCGCAATCGACAAATCTAAAGGAGCGCCGCCCGAAATAGCGTATGAAACAGAGCCTCCAAATACGTGTAGTAGTGGAGCATACACTAATTTTTTACATATTGAATGGCTAAGAGCAAGCATTGGAGGAACCATTGAACTAGACTGCTGAGCGCGAGACCATTCGCGAGCAACCTTAGACGCATAAGCAAAAATAAAACCTTTTACTCCCCTGCCTGCTTTTTGAGAAGCAGCATTGTAAATCTTCTCAAAAATGCGTGGAACACCAAGAATAAATGTTGGTTTAAAAGTTTGAAAATCAGACAATACAGTTTTCAAATTACTCGTCAAACCAAGAGTTATATTTCCAGCAAAGCAGAACAATTGCATAAACCTAGCAAAAACGTGCGCAAGAGGCAAGAACAGCAAAAGACGCGGGCTGTCTTTTATCGCAATATCTGGCATAGAAATAACACCTGATTTAGCAATAAAAACAAAATTGCTATGAGTAAGCTCAATTCCTTTTGGCTCACCAGTTGAACCTGAAGTGTATACAATTGTTGCTATGTCACTTCCATTAACAGCGTGCACTCGCTCATAAAATTCAGCATCAGTTACTGCTTTACCGTATTCAATGCACGCGTCGATAGCACCACGATTCATTACATATACGTCGTGAAGAGTAGGACATTCTTCCTGAACAGCCTCTACTTTTGGCAACATTTCAGGAGACTCCACAAATATTGAACATACTTGAGAATCTTGAACAATATGTTGTATTTGCAGCGAAGAGCTTGTTTCATAAATTGGCACTGTCAATGCGCCTATAGACATAATAGCCATATCAAGAACTGTCCATTGCCATGAAGTGTGAGCAATAATTGACACAGCGTCACCAGGCATTACTCCTCTAGCAATAAAGCCTTTAGCAACAGCTATTACCTTATCTCTAAATTCTTCAGCAGTATATGACTTCCAAACGCCGTCAGTTCCAACGTATTCAACCAAAGAACCATTAGGATTGCGCTCTGCTCGCTCTTCTAGCAGTGAGAAAACATTAACATCTGTATTAATAGACTCATCAAGTGGACGAGAATATTCTTGCATATTAGCTCCTCTATCTGCTGAATTGACGTATATCTTTACTATACGCGATTTGCAAGCCTTCGCATATGCGAATATCTACAAGATTGTAATCAATTTTGTTCATTTATCTACAAATATCTACGATATAAATATATTATTTTGCTCATTCCACAGGCTTAAGCACAATGCGACGCTTAACAGTCATTCTTTCAGGATTAACATATGTGCGATTTTTACGCTTTAAACCCCACTGCACACAAGTTGTGCCGCAATGGTCCGAATCTCCTTCGACATGTGCAAAATTCTGACCTTTTTTCACAAAAACACCAACGCTAAACTTTGTTACAGCAGGCTCAAAAGTGGATGTCAGTTCACCATGCCTAATAGTCACAACTGATTTACCAGCGACTTTACCAGCAAAACTAATAACGCCATCTGCAGGCGCAAATAAAGGAGTCCCTGTGCTTGCAGCTAAATCTACGCCACGATGCCCAGCCATCCAAGGTTTAGGCGGAGGATTAAAAGCTTTTACTATTTGTGCAGGTTTCACAGGCCATTGCATAGCTGACTTGCATGTTTTTTCACTATAATCACCTTTAGAAAGAGCACACTTGTGGCAACATGTCACAGCAGATTCTACAACATAATATTTAAGATGATGATTATTTTGCGAAATTTCGGGTTGTAAAAACAGCGCATCTAATAAAATAACTGAGATTATAAAAATCCCCAAACAGGCAGATATTTTGTAATATAATCCATAATTTTTGCGAATACACATATATTCCCCATCCATATTTTTATAAAACGACTTTTATAAAAGTTTTGCAGCTAATTTGCGAAAATCATAAGCTTTTAAAGCATTGTGGATAAAACATATGCTTATAATCACTATTTCGACACGCCAAAACACGCCATATTTGCATCTTTGAAAATTCCGTGTAATATAAATGTCTTGTGCACAGCGCTTAGTTGAGCACAAGATATTCCTGCGTAGCTCAGTTGGCAGAGCGTTCGACTGTTAATCGAATGGTCGCTGGTTCAAGCCCAGCCGCAGGAGCCATAAAGCCACTGGTTTTCCAGTGGCTTTTTGCGTTAAATATTACGACTTGCATCCACAAGCAAAATCTTAATTGTTTAGCGCTCATGAGCGTGGCTAACATAAACATTTTGGCGTATTATATAAACAAGTTGCGTATTCAAATGCGCTAATGTTGAGCAGCAATAGATAACAGAGGACAAATATGAATCAACATAGCTCCGATAATGTTGAAACGAACCAAAAGAAAAAGCTCATTATTCTCATAGCAGGAATTGTTGTGCTAGCTTTAGCTCTTGGCACAGTTGGCACACTTTGGTACATGAAGCAAACTGAACGCACTAAAGCAGCTCGCAGACAGTGCGAAATAAAAGTTGCGCAAGTTTCTAAAGCCAATGCCGTATGGAAAAGTTTAGTACACAACAGCGTAATAACAGATCTCACAAAAGGTGACTCTGATAACGCAAAAGAACTTGCTAAAATCATGAGCGAAAAGGTTCCTGATGCAGTATCTTGCACAGCAAACTCTCCTGAAGAACTTGGTTCCCAAAGCGCAGAAGCTTTAGCTGCTTCTGAATGGTATGCAGTCAAAGCAAAAAAAGTGCGCGAGTTGGCTGTTACATTAATCGATGAAAATAACAAAAAAGATAAAGATAAAGATAAAGACAAAGACAAACAAGACGAAGAAACAAAGAAGCAAGAGATAAATGAATCGACTGGAATTGTAATTCAGCGTTCAAATGTTGTCCCACCAAAGCCAAAGCCAACACCAGCGCCGACGACAAATACTCAAGACACTAAGAAACAGAAGACTGAGGAAAAGAAAGACAACAAAGAAAAGAAGGAAAACAAGGAAAACAAAGAAAAGAAGGAAAACAAGGAAAACAAGGAAAACAAAGAAAAGAAGGAAAACAAAGAAAACAAAGAAAACAAGGAAAACAAAGAAAACAAACAAGAAAAAGATAAGAACAAAAAAGGCAGCGGAGACGGAGCTGGTGCTGAAAAACCTAAAGGAAATGATGGTCAAAAAGATCCGGATGGTAAAGCAAAAAAGGGCGAACAAGATTCCTCAGATAAAAAACCAGCCCCGGACATAATAGCAGGTTCACAAAAACCATAAAACATTGCTCTGTTATCTGACTCAATGTAAAAGCTCCCAGTGATATACGCTGGGAGCTTTTACATTATCTAACTCTACATCATAAACGATGTTGAACTTTATAAACTATTCGTTCATTTTGCTACTCGAACATGAGTTAAATCGACTTCTTCAAGAGGAATTACTCGAGTATGGTTTTTAATCTTGTAACCAATGTATAGAACGATAAATAGCGGTACAGACATGTACGTGATTCCAATAGCCTGCCAGTTAAGCGTTGCAAATGAATGCAAATCCTGACCAACAATAACAAGAATACATAAGAAGAACGCAACAATAGGACCAAACGGATACCACTTTGCTCGATAAACTAATTCATCTAAGGAATGACCTTGAGCCAAGTATGCTTTACGGAAGCGATAATGAGCTGCAGCAATACCAGCCCAAGCAATAAAACCAGTCAAACCACTTGCAGCAACCAGGAACATGTATATTTGATCGCCAAAAATACTCATAAAGAAAGTAAATAAAGCAACTACAAATGTAGCAATCAACGCAGGAACAGGAATACCACGAAGACTTACCTTGCCAAATACTTTTGGAGCATTATCTTCTTTTGCGAGTGAATAAAGCATTCTTGTTGAAGCATACATGCCGGAATTTGCTGCAGAAATAACAGAAGTCAAAATAACAGCATTCATAACTGCTGCAGCAGCTGCAAGACCTGCACGCTGGAACACGAGCGTGAATGGGCTAATAGCAATATCAGTTACATCAGAACCAAGTAAGTTCTTGTCAGTATAAGGAATAATGCAAGCAATAACGAAAATTGCAAGAATGTAGAAAAGAAGAATACGCCAGAACACTTGCTTTACAGCCTTTGGAATACTCTTTTCTGGAGTTGCAGACTCACCTGCAGTAATACCAATAAGCTCAGTTCCTTGGAAAGAGAAGCCTGCAATAGCGAAAGCACACAACACTGCAGGAACACCGCCTGCAAATGGAGCGTCCTTATGAGTGAAGTTTTGCAAGAATGGCGCTTTGCCGCCAACAATGCCAACAATCGTAAGCGAACCGATAACAAGGAATACGATTACTGCCAACACTTTAATAATAGAAAGCCAGTATTCGGTTTCTCCAAAGCACTTAACTGTAAGCACATTGATAACCAAAATAAGCATAAGAACCGACAGCGAGAAAATCCATATTGGCACTGTTGGGAACCAGTATTGCAGAACTATTGCTGCAGTACTAACGTCCACTGCAACCGTAATAGCCCAATTAAACCAATAGTTCCAGCCCATTGCGAAACCGAGTGCAGGATCAATAAAACGTCCAGAATACGATGCAAACGATCCACTAATAGGCATAAAAGTGGCCATTTCACCAAGGGAAGTCATAAGGAAGTAGACCATAATGCCAATCGCACCATAAGCGAGCAAAGCGCCGCCAGGACCAGCCATATGGATTGTTGCACCACTAGCAACGAATAAGCCGGTGCCAATGCTGCCACCTAAAGCAATCATGGAAATATGGCGGGTTTTTAATCCTCTATGGACATCGTTATTTTGCTGAGTATTCTGCTGAGTATTCTGTACAGCAGTAGATGATAATGAGCTACTCATTTTTCCTCCTTTCATGACAATCAG
>CAMXWX010000057.1 GCA_947252975.1 uncultured Gardnerella sp. | reverse complement strand
TCTGTAATGAGCTGGTCTACACTGTAGGTTACATTAAACTCATTGTCGCCAGTTGCCTGGAGTCAACACTATGGATAAAAAGTTCATTTTTTCGTTTTCGCGAACATATCATTGACTTTTTTTAATGTTTTCCTCGTATTGGTAAACATATCATAGGTTTTTTATACTAGTACGTATTTGGAAACATATCTAGTTTTATATTTTTGATATATAATGCACATTATATAATGTAGAATTTACTCATTTACAATATCCTTTTATTTTATCTGCATATTTGCTTAAAAGCTCTTTTGAATATACTTTACTTTGGTTAGATTCTCTCACTTCGTTCCAAAGAATTGCAGCAACTTTCATCTTATTAGAAAATTTATCACTACGTTCATCTAAGTTAAAATCTTTTACAAACTGGTTCCATTGGTTAGTAGTATTATCATATTTTGCGTAATCAGAGTCTCCATTATATACATCAAGCATATTTTTAATTGTAAAATTTTTGTCGTTCTTTCTTTTTACTTTTCGCCAAGCTTCTGCCATATTCGCATTAAATTTAAATGGCTTAATTCCAGTTTGCTCTGAAAAATAGTCTCTAAATTTTTGATTGAATGAAAATCCACATTCTAGTAATGGAGTATTTAATGTTATATTATCAGTTATCTTTTTATTTTTATTCCTTGAAGATTTTTTTATTTTATTTCCCTTAAAATATTCTTCTATAATATAATTCAGTTCCTTTTTTGTTCCTCTATATTCTAATCCAAGAGACTTACAAACTTTTGATAACTCCTCTCGATACCAATAATATTTGTTGAATTCTTCAAATGATTTTATATCTTTAAATTCAGGTCTACTTTCTAACATACACTTTCCCTCAATTCTCTTTTTTTCTATTCGTTTGTCATCAATACTAGAGCCTCCGCCGCAGCTTTCACATTAAACGAGTAAACACTAGGTATGTCTTATCGACATGTTCGTATGCAGAAACATATCCATGAACCTTTTAACAATTATCTCTGCCTATCGTTAAAAGGTTTCAAGCAAATAAACTTAGAGTTCTCACACTCCTAGATATTTAATATATATTTGACACGGATTCCACTCATCCCATAAAGTTGGAAAACATTCCAATTCTTTATATCCCATCGCGATATAAAAATGATTTGTAATATCATATTCTTTGTAGTGTCCCATCTGAACAGTTTTTACCTGTGAGTATGTGTAACCCATCTTCCTTGCCATAGCTTCGTATGCTTTGTTAAGTACCGAGCCAACTCCCATTCTATGGAATTTCTTTTTTATACCCATCACAAAAATCTCTGCACAATCCTTGCTGGTTGCGTTTAACACAATAAACCCAACAAGTTTATCATTAATATAACAAGCAAGAAAAGGCTTTTCCTGTGAATCTTGAATATATTCTTCTGTACTTTCTGGCATTCCAAACCATTCTTGAAGATCATACAATACTTCTCTCGATACAGATTCCTTTTCTAGTTTATTCTCAATTTCTTTTACTTTTATATTCAATCCAGTCCTCCACAAACTCTAATTTATTCTTGTCATCAATACTAGAGCCTCCGCCGTCGAATCTTTCCAATCGAAGCTTCCTATTCGGTCGCTTCTCTTGGAGATTCTTGACATGAGACCTACCTCTGCTATCGCGCGATTAGCTTTGCTAATCGCGCGATAGCAGGGTTAGAGCTTCAACGTTGATTGACATTCCCCACTTCACCAGCTGGGTGCAAAGTGGGTGCACTTTTTAACGTTAACATCCTGTGCACTCGACCCTAAAGCGTCGACATGTTCCCTCATACAGCAAAATCACGCTCAAAAACCGCGAGAACCCAGCTTAAAGCCGCTTCGCATTAAACCTTTTAACGATAGCCCTCGCTAACCCCTGCTACACAAGGGCAAACTTGCACCCACCTAATCAGCCTTTGACATCAATACAACACTCTCGACGTGGTGAGTGTTGGGATATATGTCGAACGCGCGCAAAGACTGAACGTTGTAGCCAAGCTCTCTAAACGTGCCAACATCGCGAGCAAGACTAGTCGGATCGCAAGCAACATACACAACGCTTCTTGCTCCAGACTTCGCAATCTGCTTACAAACTTGAGCTTTAGCGCCAGCGCGCGGAGGATCTAACACAACAACATCAGGATGCGCAAATCGGCGCACAATCTTAGATGACTTACTCGCCTTAAACACCTGTGATTCAAGCGTTTGCGAAACATCGCCTTCAAGCGCTTCAACAACATCCCTGCCAAGACCTGCGCGCCCAATGTTTCGCCTTGCATTCTTTACAGCAATCGGCGCACCCTCAATGCTAAGCACGCGAGCTGGCTCTGCAGAACCAAAAGCGCCAGTAGTACCAATAGCACCCACGGCACTAGAAGAATCTCCGCCAATATTAGCCAAAGTCGCAAGCGGAATCGTAAACAAACCAGATCCAGAATACAAATCCCACAAAACCGTATTCTTAGTACGCCCACCAAGCGCAGAACGGACTAATCCCAAAACGTAGTTCACCAAATGCTCTGGAGCTGCGCGATGAATCTGCCAAAAACCACGCGCATCAACATCGTAATCAAAAGTACGCGCACGCGATGAATCATCATCAACCGCAACGCGCACGCGCTCTCGCAACAAAGCAGATCCTGCAACCAACTCATCATTTACTATAAGCGCATAATTTTCGCCAATCGCACTAAGGAGCGCAGACTTATCACCAGAAACACCAAAGTCCAAGCCCTCAACTCGAGGCTCTGGAACAGCAAGGCGAATTTGCGAATTTGGCTCAAATTCTCGATTCCACAAATCCAAAGAATCCGCAACTGCTAAAACCGCGCGCGACGCAAGTGGCATAGTATCAATCGCAATGCGATCATGCGACTCGCGCTTTCGCATAGACAATCGCCCTTCATCATCAGCAACCAACTCCATGCGCGTACGCCAATTAAATCCGTTAAGCTCCTCATCACCTGGCATTCGCTCAACTCTAACATCGTTATCCGCAACATCCATATGCGCTAAACGCTGGAATTGATTGGCAATTACGGAAGCCTTCCAACGAATCTGCCCAGGCAAAGAAACGTGAATTAAATCTGCGCCACCAACTCCGCCGCCTTGAGCCAAAGGACCAGCGAGCTTCCATTGCGGCTCCACACGATTCGCACTAGGCTCCAAAACTTCCACAACTTCACCGGTAAAAAAGTGCGCTTTTGCACGCATCGGCTCATCCATACGCACAATAACCAGCTCACCAGGCAGCGCAAATCGCACGAATACAACGCGTCCGTCAAGATGACCTACACATCTGCCTTGATCCGCATATCGCTCGATTCGCATCGTCACTTGCATAAGCTACCCCCTAGTTTTGCGTTTTGTTAGGCTGATTTTAGTTAAGCTGATTTTCTTCGCTCTGCTTCTCTTCATGATTTTTATGATGAAGTCGCATAAACGGCGTTGCAATAATCAAGTAAGAAACCCAAATTGCGAGCGCCCAGAACGGCAATCCCATAATCAAGCGAACGGTACCAAGCCACACAACGTGATTCGTCAAATATAATGGCACTTGCAAAACGAGCCTCAGCACAAAAACAGCAATCCACAATCCTGTCACATACATATACGCTCGCTTAAGCGGCTTATAATCGAGCCATTCGTGAAGCCACGCACCAAAGTTTTCTGTAGGCATTTTGCGAATTGACTCAATCACAAGCCCTAAAGCAGGCACGCGCACAATCAGCGAAATAGCAAGAAGCGCACCATAAACAGCATTCGTAATAAAGCCCATCATATAGTAGTCGCGCGCTTGGTGACTCGTCCACACCCAAACAAGGCAGATTCCAATGGAAATAAGTCCACTAATTGCTCCCATAAGCGATTGCCTCTGAATAAGACGAATCACAACTTGCAAAACAGCAATCACAGCTGCAACAATAACCGTTGTTTGCACATTTCGTGTTACAACGAAGCAAATAACAAACAGCAAGCCTGGAAGCATGGATTCGATTACGCCTCGAACGCCACCCATTGAATCAATTACAGAAAATGTAGATCCTTCGGCTCCGATTGAAGCCAATGTCGCTAGTCCTGAGCGTTTTTTGGTTCGCGCAGAATCGTTGGTTTGCGCAGAATCGTTGAGTTTTACTTCATTTGAAAACTCTTGCGAAGAAAACTCTTCTTCGGATTTCTGTAAAGATTCTTGTGAATCCATTCAATTAACTTTCTACTACTTGCATTATCTAATTTCAGCAAACATTGGACCGCGTGTAAGCGTAGTTTTTACTTCTACTTGTTGGTCGTAACCTAATGGTTTATCGTCTTTTTTTAGTGCATTATTAGCATCTTCATCAGACGTATTATTTTCCCCATCTTTACCGCTATTTTCTGCATTTAAAGCAGCTTCTTTTTCTTCTCTAGTTATTGGATCATGCATAGGAATAAAATCGCGAGGCGCAAGCGGCTCTTCACCACGATTTACAACAATCCCCTTAAACCATTCATCTAATTGTTTTGTTTCGTTATTATTATCTGCAAGCTCTGTTGCTGCAGGCCCAGAGAATACTCCGCGAAGCATCCACCTAGGACCATCAACGCCAACAATACGCGTTGTAATGGTTTTTTCTCCAACTTTTACAGGTAACAGTAGCTCAGTACCAAATTCGCCTTGTACTGTACACGCTTGACTATTTCCATCAAGCAAATCTTTGCACACTTCTAGCCAGATACCAGATGTTTTAGGCGCAGCAAAAGCTTCAACTTCTACGCTTGAAGAACCATAAGTTACTGTCATACCAAGAACTTGCGATGTTTCATGCTGCTTTTTTACTCGCAACTCAATGCCTTGAAAGTATGGAATATAGATTGAACCAAAATCTAGATAATCGCTAAAATCAGGAGCATCTTCATCATTGAAATCCCATGGACCAGTTTTTACCTCTACGATTTTGTCTTCAACTTTTGAAGATTTTTCTTCTTCATGTCGGCCAAATAACCAACCCATTATTCCTCATTTCTTAAAACAACAAATCTACAAAAATATATTTATTACTTATTATTGTAAATTGCCTAACTTCACCAGAATAGCACAAGCAAAGCACTGAAAAATTTGCGTATATAGTACATTCATATACACATGCGATTACTTAGTTATTTCACATTATGCAAATTAATACTTACGCATCACACGTCATACTTTATACTTAACGGCGCATGATCAGACCATCGCGCATCATAGCTTTCAGCACGATCGATCACAAATCCGCGAGCGCTTTCCGCAATTTCAGGAGTTGCGAACTGGTAGTCTAATCTCCAACCAACGTTATTGTCGAAAGCTTTACCGCGCTGGCTCCACCAAGTGTATGGTCCTTGAATATCTCCTGCAAGCATGCGCATAACGTCCACAAATTCATATTCGTTAATCCAGCGATCAATATACGCACGTTCCTCTGGCAAGAATCCTGCACTTTTTTCATTAGCCTTAGCGTTTTTAATATCAAGTGAAGTATGCGCAATATTAAAGTCACCGCACAAAATCGCTTGATTTCCGCCACTTGCTGCTGCATCTCGAAGCTCCCCTAAACGAGTAAGCATTGTGTCTAAAAAGCGGAATTTTTGTTTCATTTTTTGCGGATCGTCCACATTTCCAGCGTGAACATACACAGAAGCAATAGTGATTTCATACCCTTCAGGGGTACGCACGTCAGT
>CAMXWX010000056.1 GCA_947252975.1 uncultured Gardnerella sp. | reverse complement strand
GAGGAGAAGTAAAAGCCGAAATGTTCCTCGTTTATGCAGGCGTTTTGGCTGATACTGGTCATGCTGATAAGGCTATTGAATTGGTTCATGCAATGGGTCGTTCAAAGGGTCTTCCTGGAGAGTATCGTATGCGTGCAGTTCAAGCAGAACAATACTTCTTGGAAGAAGCCGGTCGTAGTGACGAAGCAATTGAATTAGAGTCTTTGCTTGATAAGCTTGAGCAACAGTATGCTGATGTTGATGACGAAGATATAAATCCTGATGATATTGTTATCGACTATGATTTAGAGCATTTGAATGATGACATGATGGATGAAATTGGCATGAGTGAAGATGATGCTCAATTTGCTCCTGATGAAGAATCTGATGAAGAATCTGAAGTAACTGAAGATTTAGAAGACTCAGAAGAGACAAGTAACTCTGAGAATGCGGATAATACAGATACTATCGAGATGAGTGCTGTTCACGCTGACGAAGAGTAGTTCGTAACATTTGAATATTTGCGCCCGGCTGCTTTTAAGTAAGCCGGGCACTTGCTGCTTTAAGAGTTGATATTTATAAAATAGGCTTAATAAAATTTGAATCTAAATTAAGTGCAGTGTTTAGCAAACTTAAATGAGGTATAGTATGCAAGTTGAAACGAAAAAGAATTTTTCTTCATGTAATCGTCCGTTAAGCGATGCATTTCGTCTAGCACTGCTTGATTTAGATGGTGTTGTATATCGTGGTGGAAATGCTGTTGAATATGCGTCTGATTCCATTTTGTTTGCGCAAAAAAATGGAATGGCAATTGAATACACAACTAATAATTCTTCGCGTTTCCAATCTGTTGTTGCAAAACAACTGGAAAGTTTTGGTTTAAAAGTAGAACCATGGCAGATTATAACGTCTTCTGTTGTTGCAGCAAGAATGGTAGCTCGCAATGTTGAGAAAGGATCTAAAGTTCTTGTTCTCGGCGCTGAACATTTGCGTCAAGAAGTGCAACGCGTAGGATTAGAGCTTGTAGATTCGTGCGAAGATAATCCTAAAGCTGTTATTCAAGGCTGGTATCCTCAAATGACTTGGCAAGAAATGGCGGAAGTTTCTTTCGCTGTTGAGCATGGTGCAAAATATTTCGTTACTAACCGCGACTTAACTATTCCAAGAGAGCATGGTATTGCTCCTGGATGCGGTTCCATGATTCAAGCTGTTATTAATGCTACGGGTGTGGAGCCTATTTCGTCTGCTGGAAAACCAGAATCTGCAATGTATGATGAAGCAAGGTTTTTGGTTGCTGCTAATGCTAAGCATGATGATTCTGAATGTGAAGAATACACTGAAAAAGACGAGTATGGGAATCCTGTAATTAGTATTGAGCATTCATTAGCAGTTGGAGATCGTTTAGATACTGATATTGAGGCTGGGACAAGAGGAGGCTATGCTTCTTTACTTGTTCTTACTGGAGTTACAGATCCTCGCATGCTTATGCTTGCACCAAAACATTTGCGTCCAAGTTTTGTTTCTAAAGACTTGCGAGGATTAAACGAATCTCATAATGCTCCTGAACGCGTTAACGGTACTACTTTTACTTGTGAAGATGCTATAGCAAGAGTTGTGAATAATAATATTATTGAAGTTAATAACACCAACGATTGCAATGCTTTGAGAGCTGCTTGTGCGCTGGCATGGAGTTTGCAAGATTGCGGTGAAAATATGGAAAATTATACTCTTCCGGAGTTTTCCTTATGACTGTAAATGAGGATTTAAGTAAACTTTCAAATAGCAATATTTCACAACGTTTAGATTGCGCTTTGGTTAAGCGTGGTTTAGCAGAAAGTAGGACAACTGCTCAGCGTTTAATTCGTGCTGGCGTAGTGAGTGTTGACAATCGAAATATTACAAAATCCTCATTTTTAGTAAACAATTCACATGCAATAACAATCAATGAATCAAAAAATACGCAATCTTGTATTAGATACGTTTCTCGCGGAGCGCTTAAGTTAGAAGGTGCCTTCGAAGCGTTTTCTAAAAATGGTTTAACTACTTCCAAATCAACTAAAGCTCTAGATATAGGTGCATCAACGGGCGGTTTTTGCGACGTTCTTTTGCAAAGAGGCGTTCATTCTGTAATAGCTTTAGATGTTGGTCATGGTCAATTACATCCAAAAATAGCTAACAATTCACATGTAATTGAAATGAGCGGTGTAAATATTCGAAATGTGTACGAAGAAAACTTGCCATATAAGCCAAATCTTATAGTTTCTGACGTTTCTTTTATTTCTCTAACGCTTGTTATTCCAGTAATTTCTAGAATAGCTCAATTGCATGCAGATATTGTGCTTTTAGTTAAGCCGCAATTTGAAGTAGGAAAAGGAAACCTTGGAAAAGGTGGAATAGTAACTGACGAAACTTTAAAAATTAAAGCTTTAGAAACAATAAAAAGTTGTGCAAATCAAAACGGTCTAAAGGTTATCTCCTCTTGTGAATCTCCTATTGAAGGAACACATGGCAATACGGAGTATCTTCTTTATGCGCGTTACGAGAAATAAGAAATAAGTTAATCATTGAATGTTTAACATTTTTCAATATGTATCCTAACAATTACAATAGTAGTAGTTGTGTTTAAACAGTACGAAGGGGCTGTATATGCAGGAACATTTCGATACTAATTCCGCTTCGGCGGCTCGTCGTGCTCTTGTAGTTACTCACGCTAGGATCGATGTTCACAGTAATGTGGTAAATCAAGTCAAGACTCAACTTATTAAAGCTGGATTCGTTGTTGACGTATTCAACAGTGCTTCTGTGTCTGATTTTGCTAAAAAAACTACTCGTATAGTTGACGAAAATACAGAAATAGTTGTGGTACTTGGGGGAGATGGCACCATGCTTCAGGCTGCTGAGTTAGTGCATTGTACTACTGTTCCAATTATCGGCATAAATCTTGGCCATGTTGGTTTTTTGGCAGAATTCGAAAGTTTTCAAATTAATGATGCTATTCGTAGAATTGCAAACAAGGATTACACTATTGACAGGAGAATGGAAGCTCATGTAGATGTGTGGCTTCCTGGCGAAAGCGAGCCTTTAAGTGATTGGGCGTTGAACGATATAACTCTTGATCGCGAAGACAGAGGTCGAATGGTAGAACTTTCAATACGAGTAGACGATGTTGAAATGTCATCTTTTGGTTGCGATGGTGTAATAGTTTCAACTCCTACTGGTTCCACAGCTTACGCATTTTCAGCAGGTGGATCAATTATGTGGCCAAATGTAGAAGCATTGCAATTAGTGCCATTAGCTGCTCATGCTCTTTTTGCGCGTCCTCTAATTATTGGTGCCGGTTCTACTTTTACTATTGACATTCTTAATGAATCGTCTTCTGGAGGTTGGATTTGTTGCGACGGTAGAAGACAGCGTGCGCTCCCTCAGGGATCAAGGATTCAAGTTCGTCAATCAAAAGATGAGCTATTATTAGCTAGACTTTCTGGCGCTCCTTTTACGAAGCGTTTAGTTACAAAATTTGATTTGCCAATAGTTGGATGGCGTGAGCACAATAATAATTCTTTAAAATGAATTATTTAAGTAGAAAATAATATTAAATATAGCATTTATAAAACGAGGTACAGCGTGCTTGAAGAGTTAGAAATACGTAATCTTGGGCCAATTTCACATGCGCTTATTACTCCTTCGTCTCACATGACAGCTATTACGGGCGAAACAGGTGCCGGAAAGTCAATGCTTTTAAGTGCTATCAAGCTTATTTCTGGATCCAAAGCAGAAGTTGCAAGGATTTCTCCAAATGCTAAAGAAGCGTGGGTCCAAGGCATATTTAGTATTCCTAAAACAAGTGAATTAGTAGATGCTGTTGGCAAATCCGGTATTGAATTAGAGCCTTCAGAAAATGACGAAAATAAATCAGATATGTATGTTTCTAGAACAGTACCACAAGAAGGTCGTTCAAGAGCAACAATTTCTGGTTTCGCAGTACCAAAAACAGTTCTTGAACAAGTATGTTCTCGATTGATAGTGATTCATGGACAAAGTGACCAATTACGCATAGCAACAAATTCAAAACAACGCGAATTGCTTGATACTGTATCTAAAAATAGTGAATTACTTAAGCAATACGCATGTGCGTATCAAGCGTGGAAAGATGCTAAAGAAACATGTAACCGACTAGAAAATCAAGCGTCTTCTTCACGGCAACGTGCAGATTACCTTAGAGAATCATTAGCGCGAATACGAGATGTGAATCCTCTCCCTAATGAAGATAAAGAATTGCGCGCAAAAAGAGAAAGAATTGAGAATTCTGCTCAAATTGTCAAAGCAGTGAGCATTGCGCTCGCATCCCTTGATTCCAGTCAAATAGATTGTGGTGCTTCAGAATCATCTGAAGATGCTTGTTTCCTTGTAGATAAAGCTTCTCAAGCATTACGAAATATTCGTGTAGATGATTCTTTCAATTCTATTGCAAATCAACTTGACGATATTCATGCTCAACTTGACGATATCGTAATGCAGCTTGCTCAACAGTTGGATATCGATGTAAGTGAAAAAGATTTAGATGATTTAAATTCTCGTATTCATGATCTTACTGATTTAACTCGTAGGTGGGGCCCAACATTAGATGATGTACTTGATTGGTCCGAAAAAGCTCAGTTTGAACTTGAAGATTTAGATGATTCTCCTGAAGCTATTGCCAAAGCGCGTGCTAAATGTGCTCAACGATATGATGATGCTCTTAAACTTGCTGAAGAATTATATAAAACTCGTTTAAATGCAGCTCATGATTTTGGCACTTTAGTTAGTGAAGAATTAAACTCTTTGGCCATGCCAGGTGCTCAATTAATTATCAGTGTAAATAAGCGTTGCGAAGATTTATCTGGTTCTATTCCGCTTGATGCTAACGGATGTGATGATGTAGAGTTTTTGTTCCGACCATTTCCTGCTTCTTCAGATTTGCCGATGAGCAAAAGTGCTTCTGGTGGTGAATTAAGTAGGCTTATGCTTGCAATTGAGCTTGTTATTGCGAAGTTGACAGATTGCGACGAAGAAAATATGACATTTATTTTCGACGAAGTAGATTCTGGTGTTGGTGGTGTTGCGGCAGTAGAGCTAGGTAAACGTTTGGCTCAACTTTCTAAACATGCTCAAGTTATTGTTGTTACTCATTTAGCTCAGGTTGCTTCTTTTGCAGATGTACAATTTGCAGTACAAAAAAATCTTGTTGAAAATGACGATAATAGCGAGAATAGCTCTTTTGCTAAAGTTGCAAATACTTCTGTTATTGAGCTTAATGATTTGATGCGTGAACAAGAGATTGCTAGGATGCTTGATGGAAGTGAATCAAAAACTTCACTAGAACATGCTCGTGAACTATTGAATGCAAGTAGGAAGATCATTGATGGATTTACAAAATAATTCGTCTATTGTTGCAGCGATTTTTGATTTTGACGGCACATTACTTGATTCTTTAAGCGTTTGGGATGATATTGATCGAGTAAGTTTTGCGAAACGTGGTATGAGCGTTCCCTCAATCTTTGCTAGTACAACTGCAACAATGAATCCTAGACAAATTGCAGAATATGTTATTAAAAATTACGGGTTCACTGATTCTCCTGAAGCTTTGATGAAGGAGTGGTCAGATATGGCTTTTGACGCTTATGCTAATCATCTTCCGCTAAGAAAAGGCGCGTATGAATATGTGCATTATTTGCATTCTAATGGTGTAAAGCTTTTTCTTGCCACAACTCTTTCTAAACGCTTGTGTATTCCAGCTTTAAAAAGAGTTGGTATTTTTGATTGTTTTGATTTTCTTCATTTTGGAGAAGATTTATCTGAAAAAGGTAAGCATAGTCCTAAAACTTATACCGATATTGCTAATCAGCTTAAAGCAGATC
>CAMXWX010000055.1 GCA_947252975.1 uncultured Gardnerella sp. | reverse complement strand
AATTGCGTAAGAATTTGGCTTAACGTTTATAGGCGCTGTTAACTCAACCTTTGGCTGCTTTCCTAAAGCTCCGCTAGCCTTAACGCCACTTAAAACACTCATTCCAGCTGCATTTGCTTCGCTACTTGCTGCGCCATTGCTTGACTCGCTGTTTGCGCTACAAGATGCTAATCCAAAGCACATGGCAATTGCGCTCGCAGCGCAGATTGCTCGAGTTATAAGTGATTTAGTCAAATTTAATTTGGTTTTTGTCATAAGTTTAAGACTATAACTTGCATGTGATTTTAGTGTGATTTAACTAGCGATTTGTGTGCGATTTGGTGGCAATTTAGGCGTGATTCTAGCGTGATTTATTGCGCAAAACAGCAAACCTTATAAAAGATTAGTAAAGATTGTAGAATAGATAGCAGTAGATGCATATAACGAATTTAAAATTACGTTAATAAGTTTGTGCGCGTGCGGGGTTGAATAATTGGCAGCGTGCCAAGCTTAAGAAAGAGGTTTGATGCAACGTCCTACAAAACGAGCTAGGTTTATGCGAGGAGTAGTGGCCCCAATTTTTGGCCTTCTTGCTGCTCTTAGTATTGTTCTTGGTGTGCTTAACGCAACTGTTTGGAAGCCAAGCTCTATTGTTTCGGCGCATGCAAACGTGTATGGGTCTAGGTACATTGTTACAGATCCAGGCGTTTTGAATCTTGTTGACTATAGAGTAAAAATTAGCGTTGCGGCACTAAATAGTCGCAAGCCGATTTGCGTTGCAGTTGGCTTAGCTAAAGATGTTCGTGGATGGACTAAGGGTTATTCCGTTCAGCGAATAACGGGTCTTAATAATTGGAATAGTCTTTCTACAGATGTTATGCAAGCAGATGACGATGCGCGCATAGATAGCACAAAAACAGACGATTCTAAGGCTTCTAAAGACGCTGCTAAAGACGTTGATTTTAAGGATTCCGATTTATGGACTAATGCCACTTGCCAAATGGGTTTAGCAAAGTTGTTTGTAAATGCTGCCGACTTTGAGCAAGCGGGGAATGCGGCGGATTTAGCACTAAAGCAGGAGTCGCAAGAGCAAAATAATGCGCAAAGCAATAGTAAAAATGGCGCGCAATCGCAGACTTCTCGCCAAAAATTGTCGTCGGAGTTGCAATCAAAAATTGCGCGTAGAGTTCTTATAGTCGATCTTGGTAAGAATTCTCCCGAAGCTTTCGTTGAATTGCGTTGGCGCAGACATAATCTTCCTGATTTTGCTACTCCTATGTATTTTGTAGGAGCGCTGTTTATTTTGCTATGTGGTCTTTCGGCTTCTGTGTTTGCAATGGCTCCGCATCGCAGGCGAAACAAGCGACTTGTTGCAAGCAGAACGGGCTTGATTAGTGTTGAAAATAATAGTCAAGAAGAAGTTAAGTTCTCGGAGGCTTTGGCTGGAACAATAGCTGGCATTTTTGGTAGCAATAAAGACAAAAAGTCTAAGCACAAAGTGGGTTCTGGCGCGCATGCGCGTCATGGAGTTCACGCAAGAACGCGTACAACAAAGTCTAAAGCCGCTGTAGATTCTTCTATAAGTGTAAAGTCTGGTCTAAATTCTTCTAAGACTGCCGCTTTAGACGAAACAACTGTTATTTCTAAAGATGACTTGCAAGCTTATTTTGCAAGGCTTGCTAGTGAGTCGAGTTCTGATTTTAAGGGTGATTTTGCTGTTGGGAATAAAGCGTCGGCGGCTTTCGATTTGTCTAGCGTGAATCAGTCGGAGCAATCGGAGGATTTGCGTGAATCTGCGGAATCTGCGGAATCTAGTAAATTTAGGAATTCGGGAATCGCAGGGAAGTCTGGAAAATCACAAAAATCACAAAAATCAGAAAGCGCATCTAAATCGGAATCTGGATTTGCAAAGAAGCGCTACAAGAAGGAATCGTATAAAGATCGCAACGATCGCAATAATCGCAAAGAAAATTCTGCTGGAGGCTCCAAGAAAGCCAATCGCGGTGAGCGTAAAAATCGATATGGCAGAATGGATGCAGAGTATTATAAAGACGACGATGGGCGTAAGAACGATAATCGCATTGGCGAAAATCTTGGCAAATCGTCGGAGGCTTTCGATTCTACTAGTGCAAAGCCTGGTGAAGCAAAGCCTGGTGAAGCAAAGCGAAAGTCGCGCAACCAGTTTAACCAGCGTGACTACAGAAGCCAAAATCGTGGCAAAAATCGCAAGTATAAAGGCTCAGAGAATCGCACGAGTGGCTCTGCAAGTGGCGGAAATACCAACGGCAACAAGGACGGCAACAAGGCCAGTAATAACGCTAATCATGATGCAAATGGCTTTAATAATGCTAGCCATCAAAATGCCAGCCGCCAAAATGGTTCACAAAATGGCTCCTCAAAACCTTCAAAAAACCGCAAAAAATAACGTATTTTGGAAAGTGTGACTATGTTTTATGCTCATAAAATCAAGCGCTATGCGCGTTTTGCGTGTGCTTCGGTAGTTGCTTCTGCAATGTGCTTTACACTTTGCGCTTGCGAAGGCCAAGTTCCTAAGGCTGCAGAAGGCTCTAGCGTTAAAGAGCTTCCAGATGTAACGCCAATCAAAGAAAAAGATATACGTTTAAGAGTTTTGCGCTCTTTAGAAAAAGCTAACGAAGAGAAAAACGCAAGTAATCTTGCAGAATACATGAGCGGACCTTCGGCTCTTGTGCGCGCAAGCGAGCTGGCGATTGCTGCAAAAATGGGCAAGCTAGATGCAAAAACCACTATTCCACGTGAGGTTGCTCAAACAATTGTGCCAACAAACGCAAGTTGGCCGCGCGATTTAATGACAATTACCACAACAACAAAAGACCAGCAGTCTAAACGATTGTTGGTTATTCGCCAAGATAGTGCGCGCTCAAACTACAAGCTTTGGGCTGTTGCAAGGCTTTTCCCTGGCGTGCATTTGCCAAAATTCCCAGTTCCTTCAATCGGAGCTTCTATGGGTAAAGCTAATGATTCAGGACTTGTTATGTCTCCACACGCGGCTGCTGCAGCGTATGCGGATGTTTTACAAAGAGGAGAATCGAGCAAGTTTGCAAAGTATTTTGCTAATGATTACTTGCGATCAAAATTAAGCGAGCTTTCTAAAACAGTTCAAGCTGGAATGGAGCGAAATAAGGGATCTCAAGAACAAGTTTTTACTCCTGTAACAAACCAGATTAGCGTTATGCGCGCAAGCGATGGGAGTGATTTGGTTATTGCTCGCATTGATTCAGTTTGGACTAGAAAAGCGGGAGAAGGCCGCGAATCTAGGCCAGCTTCCGACGAAGAAAAAGCGTTATTTGGGGATTCTAAGGCCACTTCTACAATGCGCGTAACTTATGTGAACGTTATTGCGATGGTTGTGCCTCCTGCTGGCTCGGACGCAAAGATTATTCCAGTTGGAGCAGAACGTCAGCCTATAAAGGTAGAAGCGTTGTAGAAGCGCCTTAGGCTTTCTGTAATGCGTTTAACGCTTTATAGATATTTGTAAAGAAATACAAGCAAAAGAGGAAATATGGTTGATTCACAATCTATGGGTATGAACCCAGGCGGATTTTCGCTTGCTGGTGCAGTAGACCTAGAAGGCGTAAAGCGCAAGGCGGAGGCTCTTGCAAAGCGCGAAGCTGCCGAAAAATCTGGCAAACCGCAGTCTAAAATTCCACTTGCAGGCGGATACGTGATTGATGTTAACGATCAAACTTTCCAAGCAATGGTTCAAACTTCCGTAAGTTTTCCAATTATTTTGCTTGTTTGGCAAAAAAGTGACGAAACTTCTTACGACTTAGCGCAAAAACTTGCGGATTCCGTTAGCGCCTTAGATGGCAGAATGCAGCTTGCGCGAATTGATGCGGATGAAAGCCCATCGATTGCTCAAGCTTTGCGCGCGCAGCAGCTTCCAGCTGTATATGGATTGGTTGGTGGCAGGCCAATGCCTATTTGCCAAGGATTGCCTAGTGAAGATGAGTTGAATCAGATTTGTAGTGCCATTTTGCCGCAATTAGTTAAGGTTGCGGAAAAGTCTGGTGTTGCTGGAACGGCTCCTTATGTTGATTCGGCAGATTCTGGCGTAGACGATAATGCGGCGGATTCTGGCGACTCTGCGGATTCTGGCGATTCCTCCAGCATTCCCCCTGAACACAAAATTGCGCACGATGCAGCTATGAATGGCGATTATGCTCTTGCTGCGCGCGAGTACGAAAAAGTATTGCAAGATAACCCGAATGATTCTTTGGCGTCTCGCGAGCGCGCTAAGGCTTTGCTTCTTAGCAGAAATACGAATACAAACGTGGAGGCTGTGCGCAAGGCTGCTGGCGATAATCCTGGCGATGTTTCCGCTCAGCTTGCTGTAGCAGATGTAGATATGATTGATGGCCACATTGACGATGCTTTTGGCAGGCTTCTTGATTTTCTTGCTTCTCACAAAGATTGCGCAGAGGTGATTAAAGATCGCATGCTTGAGTATTTTGCAATGCTTCCAGCTGGCGATGAGCGCTTGAATCGCGCTCGCCGCCGCCTAGCGATTCTTCTCTACTGATATATCAGATATACCACGCTAAAGACTACGCCAACTAAAAAGATTAAAAGAAAAGCCAAGAGCGCATTCGTGAGAAATATGCGATTCTTGGCTTAAGTAGCGGGGCATGGATTTGAACCATGGACCTCTGGGTTATGAGCCCAGCGAGCTACCGAGCTGCTCCACCCCGCGTCGGCTGCTTTTAGCAGCTCTATCTACGATAGGTGTAAATTTGGATTTGTCAAGTCTTCGGCGTGTTTCTAGCGTAAGTTTATCGCGTAACTAGTTTAATTCTAAACAAATGTGGAGTATAATAAACAAGTGACTAAAGCGAGTTATTAATAATTTGCGTACTTGCTATAATCGCAACACTCGTTAATAATCAGCAATATAACTCAAATGTACAAACTAAGAGTAGAATCAGCTTTTTAGAGATATATTTTCGTTTCGCACATATGTCAACGAATGAATTTACAGGATTTACGGTTTTACAAACTAGCTTGTGAATAACTTTATACTTAACGCAACTGTATTGTAAAAGAGTCCTACAAGGAGGCACGAATGAGTGGAGCTATCGAAGTTTTAGCGAAAGCTGCGCATATAAATGTTGCGGCGCTGCTAGCTTCAGCAAAGCCAGAGATGCCAAGCATTAATGACTTTTTGCCGCCAGAGATTTTATTCCAAGGCACACCTTTTGCCATGAATCGAATTGTTATGGTGCGTCTTATTATGGCCGTAATCGTTATGATTATTTTTGGCATTGGTGCAGCTCGCGCAAAAGTGGTTCCAGGAAGATTCCAAAGCGTGCTAGAAATCCTAATGGACTTTGTGCGATTCAACATTGTGTACGAAATGATTGGCGAAGAGCGCGGCAAGCGTTATGTGCCAATGATAACAACTCTTTTTATAACAATATTCTTCTTTAATCTTTGCTCAGTTATTCCAGGCTTAAACATGGCTGCAACAGCAACTATTACAGGGCCATTAGTGTTTGCTCTTTGGGTTGTATGTCAATACTTAATCACTGGAATTAGAGAAAAAGGATTCCTAACGTTCTTCCGAGAATCCTTGTTCCCAGCTGGCGTGCCATGGCCGATTTACTTTATTCTTACGCCATTGCAGCTGCTGGAATTGTTGATTGTGCGACCACTTTCGCTTACAATCCGTTTGTTTGCGAATATGATTGCTGGCCATTTGCTGGTGGCCACTTGCCTAGTATTCACCAACTTCTTTGTGGTGGATTCCAGCAATAAACTCCTTGCCTTAGGCGGTGCATTATGGCTGCTTGGTGGCATTCTGTTTACAGTATTCGAAATAATAGTCGCAGGTTTGCAGGCGTTTATTTTTACAGTTCTTGCATCTGTGTATATTTCGGAAAGTTACCCCGAGAAAGAAGAAAAATCTGCTGTTGCTATTGCATAAATAGTTAAATCTAGTTAAATCTAGTTAAAATAAACAGATAAATCAGGTTTAATAATCTTAGGGTTTATAACTGGTTACTGTTCCTAAAGAAAGGAAAC
>CAMXWX010000054.1 GCA_947252975.1 uncultured Gardnerella sp. | reverse complement strand
ATCCATCGTGACTTAAAGACACACGCCAATTAGGGTGATTTACGCGATTTACACCATTAACGCTTACATTAGCGCTGGCGGATTCATGCAGATTAGTCGCCTCTGGCGCGTGTAATGATTCTAGAAGCTTTTGATTAACGTCTTCACTAAGTCGAACGCTTGGACATCCATGCGAATCGTCTAAAATCTCAATGCTTGCCCAAGGAGTGTTGTCTAAAGTATACGGATATTGCAAACCAAGAGTGCTCATCGCTTCGCACCACGCTTTTATAACCGCCTCTTTACCAGCCCAGCGAGCAGCAATATGAATCGCCTCAGCGTCGTTTTTTAATTGTGCTCGCATAGCGCACTGCCTAAGCTCACGCGTAGAAAATAGCGATCGCCACCCATTGCCATCTTGCATTTGTTGCGCAAAATCCGCAACATTAACAACATCGCAACCAATGCCTGCAATCATTGAACTCACTTCCTAACTACTCTGGGCACTACACTTGCGTTATATTTGTCTCATCAATGATGCAAATATAACGAATTTTGGCCAAAAAATGTTACAAACGTCTCACGGCTGAGACAAATATAACACAAGCGTAGAGCGCGAATGATGTGACGCACTTTGTACCAAATTTGCCCTAAATTTGGTACAAAGTGCGGAAACGCAGTCAAAGCGCTTTGCTCTAAAACCCAAAGTCACAAATCTATCTAAATGCAACTTTATAGCGAACAATAATTGCAGCAAAAGCAAGCACAATGAATACCGCAAATACAGCAATAACACTACTGCCAGTTTGCAAATGGAAACTATCACGTCTCGAATCACTATTGTTAACAACAGTAATATCCGTCCATGCTAGCTGCTTTCCATGTTCGTCTACAAGCAAAACAGTGTGTTTACCAGAGTATCCAGATGGGAATTGAGCATCAAATTGAGGCGTACCATTCTCCATGCGAATAGTAACAAACTTGGAGCCATCGGCGCCCTTAAGCAAGCGTGGAGACGAGTAAATGTACGCGTAAGCATAAACTACTCCGTCACGCTGCAAACGCTCGGTGAACTCTCTGTTTACAACATTAATTCTCACACTATTCACAACACCTGCAGTTGCAACGTTATTGTTACTAACACTGAGAGTTCCCCTTAATTCTGGATTAAGCTGCTGAACTGTTCGTGGAGCAACAGGCACTGGAGCAGATTCTGCTGGTTTAGCTGGTGCAGAATGCTCAGATGGAGTTTCAGTCTTAGACTGACCTGGCTTAGTCTGACCTGGCTTAGCTGGAGTTTCATGATCAGATGGCTTAGGCTGAGGCGCTGGTGACGGAGACAGAGCAGGCGTCACTTGACCAGGAGTTTGCTCACGCCCAGGAGCTGGAGCTGGATTTGGCACTACAGGGCCAGGAGCAGGTGGCTGCGGTGTAGGAGTTACAGTGCCAGGAGTTTGTTCATGCCCAGGCGTAGATGGATTTGAATTCTGCGTACCAGGCTGAGTACCAGGCTTAGATTCATCCTTCAACTTATTAATATCTAAAGGATTCATCTTATATTTGAGAACATCATCAGCCTTAAGATTTGCAAAAGGATTATCGTCCTTCTTTTCAGCATCCTTCACAAGCACAGCAGTCGAAAGAGCAGAAACCTTGTAATTTCCATTGTCATCTACAGTAATTTCAGGACACTTTGATACTTCATCGCTGTTAGCTTTTCCATCGGCAATGCGCACACGATACTTTCCTTTGCCAATATTCACAGTAGATTCACTACTATTAGCATTGAAAATAAACACATACGTTTTATTGTTGCTATCAACACTAAACGCATTAATTCCATCACTGCTCTTAATCCAATGCATATTCTTATTAACATCAGAATATTCGGAATCGCGTAACGCTGGAATCTCGTTTCTTAGCTTTATCAACTCTTTGAAGTACTCAACAGCATCGGAATTCTTATTAACCAAATCCCACTTAACGGAATTGTCGCCGTCGCCAGCATTGTAACTATTAGCATTACCATTCTTGCTTCGTAAGAACTCTTGACCAAGCTCGAAGAATGGCATACCATGCGCAAACATTACAAGCGAATTAGCAAGCATTACTCGCTTCTTAAGATTCTCTTCTGTCTCATTAGGCAAGGATTTCTTCAACTTATCGTAAAGATTAAGATTGTCGTGAGCTTCAACATATTGCACAGTCTGACCAGCATTCGCGTAGCGCCTACCAGTGCAGCTTGCGTTTCCAGGCTGGCAGCCATAAAGATTTTGCATTACCAGATTGTCGCTATATCTGTTTCCAGACACGAATCCAGTAACACCATCATCTCCCTGGCCTTTTACAGCATCACGGAAGGAATCGTTAAAGAACGCAACACCATTATTTTCAGCAAGCTTATACGCATTAGGCTGAATAGTGCGGTTTCCATAAGGCAATTGGCTCATATCCCAGCCTTCGCCAAGAATAATCGAGTTCGGGTCAATTGCATGAACAGCTTCACGCACTTCCTTAATGGTTTCAAGGTCAATCAATCCCATCAAATCAAAACGGAAGCCGTCAATACCGTACTCTTTAGCCCAATACTTTACAGAGTCAACAATATACTTTCGCATCATTTTGCGCTCTGAAGCAGTATCGTTTCCGCAACCAGATCTATTAGACAAGCTGCCGTCATCGTTGTAACGGAAGTAGTAACCTGGCACAGTTTGGCCAAAAGCGTTCTTTTGCGCGTTATAAACATGGTTATAAACTACATCCATAATCACACGCAAGCCAGCATCATGCAGGCCTTTAACCATTTGCTTTAGCTCCGTAATACGAGTAGCAGGATTTGCTGAATCAGATGCATACGATCCTTCTGGAACATTGTAATTAATTGGATCGTAGCCCCAGTTTTGGTGAGGACTATTTTTGTCGTTAGTAGCAACATAACTCAAATCTCCTGCTTCATTCACAGAACCAAAATCATACATTGGCATGATTTGTACGTGAGTGATTCCAAGAGACTTCAAATAATCCAAACCAGTTGGCTTGTTCCCATTCTTAGTGTCAGATTGGATTACACCAAGATACTTTCCGCGCTTTGCAACATCTACTCCAGAACTTTCGTGAATTGAGAAGTCGCGAATATTCATCTCTGCAATAGTCGCATCAGTTGGGCGCTTATCAAACGATGCCTTACGAGATACAGGTGTTGCCATATTGCCACCGAATACAACGGATCTCATTCCGTTTCTAACGGCAGCTTTTGCATAAGGGTCTGGAGAATTATTTACAGTGCCATCTGCAAAATGAACCTTGTAAGTGTAAGCAGTGCCAACTTTTGCATCACTCGTAGTAATACTCCACACGCCAAGCTTTCCAGCTTCTGTACCAAGAGTCAGATCTTGTGTTTTATCTTCTTGTGCTTTTTCATCAGTTGACTTATAAGTTACTAACTCCACTTTCGTAGCAGTTGGAGCCCAAAGCTTGAAAGTCGTAGAACCATCTTTTACAACAGCACCCAAGTCATCGCCTATGTACGCATACTTTTGATCAAACTCATCAGTGCGAACAATCTTAGAGCCTTTAACAGTTGAAGCAGAAACTGTCTTAGGCATTCCACCAACACCCTTAATGTTGATTTCATACATTTTCTTAAGATCTAATTCGTTCTTTGCAGTGATTACGATCCTATTATCCACAACAGCAACTTGCGAAATATCTATTGTCTTGTGTTGATTTTTCTTTGAATCTGTAACATCAGTTACAGTAACATCACCATTCTTAACTTCCGAAGGGTCGCCGCTCACATTTACAGTAAATTCCTTAAAAGACGTAATATCAGCGTCAAAAGCATTAGCCTTTGTGTTGATTACGTTTGGACTTAAGTAAACTCTACTATCTCCCTGCATAAGCCAGATTTCAGCGTTGCCAGTGTTACCATCTTGGCTTAAAGTGATTGCTTTTGCAGGAATTGGGCGATCGCCTTCGCCAGGATCTTTATAAACCCAATCGTTGCCTTGCATAGAATATCGCACAATAAACTTTGGATCTTTTACGCCAGAATCATTGTGGAACGTATATTCTGCAATCTTTCCGAAATCATCATGGGCCGTAAAATCTTGCTTTACGCCCTTCTCACTACCGTACCAAGTCCAAAGATTCCAACCAGCGTAATCCTTGTTTGTTCTGCGGTAGTGAACAGTAACGTTTAACGTTTTAATGTTATTAAGCTTGTTAGCAACTTCAGATGGCGGTTCTGCAAAAGTATTTGAATCTCCTCCGTAAACCCAAGCTTCGCCTACGCCATCTTCGATTTGCCAGATCTTACGATCTCCGCCGTCCTTCTTATCATCACTCCAACCATTTGATATGTCTTCAACGATAATAAATCCGACTTTTCCGCTCTCGTAAATGCCATCAGCCTCAACTGTGTAAGTCTTACCAAAAGCGTCTTGACCATTGAACGCATGCCAAGCACCTTTTATCTCTTTACCATCTGCATCTTTAAGACCCCAGATATAGACTCCCATATGGCGATTGTCACCAGATTTTTGCTTATAGTGAATAACAATCTTCGTCTTTAATGCAGAAGGCTTTGAAGATGTGTCCTCAACCTTGCAAGGAATGCTAGCAGATTCAGAACCGTTCAAATCGGCATCTACTACATAAGTTTTCGAACCAGCTTGAATTTCAAAGTTTGCTTTAGGCTGATTGTTATTGTTATTGTTATTGTTATACCAATTATTTCCACCGTCATTAAATACAGCAGTAATTTGTTTGCCATTATTAGGAATTGTTCTTGCAAACCAATCATCGCAAACTTTGCGCATTGGTCTACCAGGAACTGCAGTCCAAGAATCATTGCCGATTTGATAATGAATATTTACGGAACTTGGCTTAGGACTTCTATTCTTAGCATTAAAATAGACAGTTGTTGACTGGTCTTGAACATCGTCAACATTGTATTTTGGGTCAGATTCATCACGTGCTGGACCAGATTTACTAGCAGTATCTGCTTTAGCATCCACATGCAAAGCAATTGCAGAATAAGGAGCAATAGTCGCAGCAACTTTGCCATCTGTAACTTTAACAGTCTTAGAGCAATTTCCAGCCTCATAAACGTTGCAATAGTCACCATTTGGCAAATCAGTATTATACAAAACTTTCTTTGCGTTTGGCGTATTGTTTATTGCTAAGAATCCCTTGCCTGCACGACTAAAAGCAATGTTATTATTGCCGTCATCTTGCCAATTAGTGACTTGAGCACCATTTACAGCATTAAAGAATCCAATCATTCCGCGAATAGAAGTCCAACGCTGAGTGCACTGCCAACCAGTTGTTGGGGAACAATCTACATCTTCAACTTTATCTTCAGTCGCTCCAGGCGCACCATCATCCTTACGACCATTCTCAAACCTATACCCCGAGTAAATGTTTGGATTCCCATACGGGTAGCCAAGCATAAACGCGTTTGCAAGCTCGTAGCGAGGACCATCCTTATAGGTAAGCGTGCGCACATAATTTTCTCGAGGAGTATCCCAATTAGTAACAAAAATTGAAGCTTTATCGCTTGGAACAAGTCCATCAGTAATATTCTTTAGATTCGATATTGAGCCATAAAAATCACTCTTTAATCGGTACGAATATTGGAATTCGTTGACTTCACCTTCATTCAAATGCTGATCTGGCTGTATTCCTTTAGCTTCAGAAGGATCACCAATCGTCTCCTGCATCCACCAAATCTCATCCGCATTTTTACCAGATTGTTTTGCAGCTTCAGCTTTAATCGCAGCCATATCTGTTGGAGAAATATGTTTTACTGCGTCAATACGGAAGCCAGCAACACCTAGCTCTAGCAAATGAGCAAAGTACTTACCTAAAGTCTCGCGCACATTCTGCTTTGATGTATCCAAATCAAGCAAGCCAACAAGCCTGCGATTCCACACTTCCTCCGCATTGTTATAGTGCTCAATATTCCTAGCATCTTGATGGAAATCATCCTTTTTATATCCAGCATCTGGGAAATATTCTTTAGCAGCGCTATATTGGCTTCCACCAACACCCTCTGTATGAGTGTCACCAGCACCAGTCATGTGATTAATAACAGCATCAGCAATGATCCCAACACCTGCAGCATTGCAAGCAGTAATCATCTTCTTAAAGCCATATTCATCGCCAAGCTTTGACTTTAATTTATAGCTCACAGGCTGGTAAGAAGTCCACCACTGAGTACCACTTACATGCTCATTTGGAGGAGACACCTGCACATAAC
>CAMXWX010000053.1 GCA_947252975.1 uncultured Gardnerella sp. | reverse complement strand
TACGAGTTCAATAGGTCAAGATCTTGCTTTAGATAGGCGAACCATTGAGCGTTACATTAGCGTATTCTTGCGTAGATTCTTAATAAATTATCTACCGAATATAAAAACTGCGCCAAATCGTCAAACTTTTACTAGAGCAAAAATACACCCAGTCGATACGTCTTTAAGTGTTCAAACAATGATCAGTAAGGGTCATAATCCTTTGGAAGATCCCGTTACGTATGGGAACTTACTAGAAAGCTTTGTTGTAAATCAGATTATGCCTGCTGTGCAATGGTCTAAAACGCATCCAGATTGCTTCTACTGGCGTGAAACTGGTAGCAGTCCTAAAGAAGTTGACCTTGTGCTAAGCTTCCGTGGGAATCTGGTTGGAGTGGAAGTAAAAAGCTCTAGCATGGTGAATCGTAACGATTTTAAGGGGCTTGTAGCTCTTTCTAAAAAACCTGAATTTAAGCGCGGATATGTTGTTTATATGGGTCAAAAAATTATGCAGTGGGCAGATAATCTGTGGGCAATACCATTAAGCGCGCTGTGGGAATGCAATGCATTTGAGTGAATAAATAAAGACCAGCTTGGTTGTTTGCAAGCTGGTCTTTATCTAGTATTTAGTATCTAGTTTTTTGCATTAGCTATTTAGTTAGATGTGATTTTTTTGCAGCTGTAATGATTGTGCAAACAAACAGTATTAATGCAGTGCTAAAAACAGCTGGAATCACTTGTATTCCAGTATTAGGAAGCTTGTTGTTTACACTCGCACTATGTGTTTGCGATGAAACAATTCCACTTGAAGAATTATTTTGCAAAGATTCGTTTTTCTTTACTAACACATTAGTCCATGCAACTTGCTTGCCATTTTCGTCGATAAGAACAATAGTGTGATTGCCGCTATATTCTTGTGGAATAATCGCATCAAATATTGCTTTGCCCTGTTTGTTGATGCGAACTGTTACATGCCTTGTTCCATTTACGCTATAAAGAAGCTTAGGGCTTGAATAAATGTATGCGTATGCTTTTACTGCTTTGTTTAGTTGCAATTTACGCATGAATTCTGCTGTTGTGTTTAGAGAAACAGTAATCTGATTGTTCTTTCCTGCATAAGCAATGTTATTGTTTCCAACAGTTAGAGTGTTGGTTAATTCTGGCAGCAAATCAGCAATGCTCTTTGGTGCTTCTGGCACTTCTGTTGATTCTGGTGCCTGCTTCTGATTTGTGAGCGATTCTGTATTGTTGTTAATTTCCACAAAGCTTTTGCTTGGTGAGTTATTGTTAGCATTAGGAGTTTGTGGACTATTAGTCTCGCTAGGCGGCTCATGAGATTCCACATTTGGGGTTGGCTGATGAGTTTGATGAGTCTGCGGCGTTGTATTGTTTGTAGGGTTTGCAGGCTCTGGATTTGGTTGCGGTGTAGGTGGAACTGGAGTCTGTGGGTGCTCTGGTTGTGGCTGTGGATTTGGTTGAGGTTGAGGTTGAGGTGGTGTAGGAATATTAGGCTCTGGTTGTGGTGCTGGTGTTGGCGTTACTGGCGTTGCTGGAGTTAGGTTGATCCATGGGATTACTTCTTTCGCTGGCGTTAGCTCCGTCCACGGTATTGATTTCTTTGCTGGAGTTAGTTCTGTCCACGGAATGCTCTCTTGTGCTGGAGTCAAATTTGCCCAAGGCGTTGCTTCATAGATTTTTACGGGAATCTTTACCGTTCGCTTAGTGCCGTTAACAAAGCTTACTTTTACAGTAATGTCTTGTACGCCCTTAGTGTTCATATTTGGCGTATTGAGCAAAGAAACTTTAGCGTTACTAGGTACTCCATCAAGATATTTCTTAGCGTCAAAATCGTTAGGGAATGTAGAATTTAGCTCAAAACGAAGGTTGGCATCGCTTTTAACGGTGACTTCTGGCATATTTACTACGCGTATAGTAAATTCTTTTTCAATCGTTTTAGTGCCATTTATTTTTATCTTAAGCTTGCCTGTATAGTCTCCAGCTTTAGAGATGTTAATTAAATCGCGATTTGTAACATCTTCAAAAGTTGCTCCTTGGGGAAGATCCTTAGCGTTTGCTAAAGCATCCTTAAAATCGCTTGGTGAAGGCTCGTTGTTTGCAAGAAGAATTTCTTTAACTTCTGGCTTGTAAGTTTCTTCGTAAGGCTTTACTTCTGCAGGCTTTGGAGTTTCTTTAACTTTTGTAACTCCTGGGTTTACAGTTCCAGTGCCATCAATCTGTTTTCTGTTTCCAACGGTAAATCCTAGCTGATTGTCCATCTTTTTATCTAGGAAGTTGCGTGAGCTGTGACCATTGTTTCCAGTGTCTATAATTTTTGCACCATCAACATGACCAATAAAGCTTATAAGCGTATCTTTCTTTGTGGCATAATGCTCAGCGTAACCTTTTTTAGTAAGTTCGTTTAGTTCTTCGGCTCGTTTCTTCATTGATGGCCTAAAAACGCTTCCCTTAATTTTTGGAGCATTAAATGTATAAGCTTTGGTAAACCAATCGTAATTTTTCCGCTTAGCATAAACAAGCGCACGTTCTGTTAAATATCCGCCTAAAGAATGGCCAGTAACGTACAGATTGCTCACTAGATGATTATTGTTTAATTCATCCATAAGTTTTTCTGTAGTGGTTGCTTGGCTAATTTCGCCGCCAAAGAATAGCTTTAAGTCCAGACTTGCATCTTTTGCTCCTTGGGTTCCGCGGATTCCAAGAACTTGCACGCCGTTTTGCTCAATAAATGGGTATTCAGGATTAACATTTTCAAACAGAACAGCGTCAAAGCCATCGGACTCGTGGTATGTTTTCTTTACTTTCCAATATGGCGCAAGCTCGTTATGCATAAGCTTATATTCGTTGCGATCTTTGTAAATCTCTGTAAGCTCATGCTTGTCGTCAAGCACTTTATTTACGTAATTATCCTCCCTATACGCAAGTTCCATAAACAGAGCCATATCGCGAGGGCTAATATCCCACCTGCGAGGATTTTTATCGTCTTTGTCGTCTAATCCGTCGCCATCAGTGTCTTTAATCAAAGGATGTGACTTGTATCCGTAGTATGTTCGTCCATCTTTTGTGTACGTGTAAAGCTCTTCGCTGTTCTTAAGTCCATCGCCATCGCTGTCTTCATTTGGATCTAGAGCTGGCTTTCCATACAACAATTGGTCAATTTGGCCATTTTCTAGGCGAATTCTGCCAGTTGAAATGTCGTGAGCGGTTTGTGCGGTAAGAGGTGTGGTAGATGGCAATGTCTCACTTGCAATTGCTGTTGACGTCAACGCGGGAATTCCAAGCAGTGACGAAAAAACCAATCCAAAAGTTAATACAATTCCACTAATTGTGCGAATAGTACTTACCTTTCTCATACCACAATCCTTACTTTATACAGTTTTATTTTGACGATTTGGAAAGTCTTATTGAGAGCAATTCAATAAATTTGACTCAACCTTACAAATTTATCAAATTTAATGTTTTTACAAAAGCTGCTTTAGTTTGAAAACAATTTAGTCGCAAGTACAAAGATTTATCAGACGTCTGACGAATTGTAGTGATATTGGTGTAATCTACGAATCAAAAGACAAATCGAAAGATAAGTCGAAAGACAAATCAGAATACAAATCAGCTACGATTTCAAGGAGGATATCATGCTGAAAGCTAAATTTGTTGTAGGCGCATACGCATCGTTGCCAAAAACTCGCGAGGATCAAGAAAAATACTACGATTTGTTGGGTAAGCAAAGCTGGATTGACGGAACGGAGATTCCATACCCAGGAGATTTGGCAGATCCAAAAAATCGCGCGTGGCTAGCAAGCGCAATACCATCGCATTGGCATGCAAATACGATTACGGCAATTCCAGGAACAATGCGTCACATAAACTTTGACCCAGACCCAGAATTTGGACTTGCAAGCCCAAGTGAAGAAGGCAGGCATCGCGCGCTGGCTTTCTTTAAGGATATTCGCGAAGCAATCGCAAACGTTGTAGACATTAGAGATAGCTGCGATATATCTCATGTAGAAATCCACACAGCGCCAACTCGTTTAGCTCAGGCGGATGCAATGAAAAAGTCGTTAGAAGAACTCGCGCAGCTCGATTGGTGTGGAGCAAAGCTAGTGATTGAGCATTGCGATAGATATATTGAAAGCCAAAATCCAGAAAAAGGATTCCTGCCTCTAGAAGAAGAGATTCAAATTGCAAAAGATGCTGGAGTTGGAATCACAGTCAACTGGGGAAGAAGCGTTGTAGAAGAGCGAAATGCTCAAGCGGCAGTGGAGCACGTGCGAGCTGCAAGGCAGGCTGGCGTTCTGCAAGGATTAATGTTCTCGGGAGCTGGTCCAGATGCAACACAATACGGATACGAGTGGATTGATGGCCACTTGCCAATGAACCCAGATGAGCCGACTTCGTTAATGACGTCTAAAGAAATTCAAGAAACCACTCGTGAGGCGCTAAAAGACGATTACGCAATCGACTATTTGGGCGCAAAAGTGTGCGTTCCGCAAGACGCGAGCGTTGAAGAGCGCTTGGGGTATTTGGCGCGCATTCATGATGCTGTGGTCGCTGCGCAGGGTGAGTAAATAGGTAAAGTCGAGTAAATAGTAAAAATAAGGTCGCAAACGCAAGAAAGAAAACGGAAATTGTTATGGACGAAGTAAAAGATTCTCGCTCTACGTATCTTGCTTTTGACATAGGCGGAACAAAAATCGCGTACGGATTGGTGACTTTGCCAGAGCCTTTAGAATCTTCAGGGTCTAGCGTTGGTAAAGAAAGCACAGATTGTGCGTCTCCAACAGTAGAAGACTATGGCTCTATGCCAACCGAAGCTGCAAAAGGCGGAGAAGATATAAAGAATCGCCTAGTAGCGCGCGCAAAGCAGATATTGGAAGATGCGGAAAAAAGCGGCAAAACCATTAGCGGAATTGGAATAGCGGCTGCAGGAGTGCCAAATAGCAAAACTGGCGAAATCGTAGCAGCTACCGACATTTTGCCAGGTTGGAGAGGTCAGCGAATTTACGACGCATTTAAGCGCGTAACCGATTTGCCAGTTTATATGATTGGCGATGTTGGTGGTCACGGCCTTGGAGAGGCGATTTACGGAGCAGGCCGCGGAAAATCGATTGTGTTCTCTGTTGGCATAGGCACTGGAATTGGTGGCGCGATTATTGTAAACGGCAAACTGTTTACGGGCGCGCACGGAGTTGCAGGACACGCTGGCCACGTTGTTAGTGATTTGGGAGTTGGCTTTGACTGCTCTTGCGGAGCGCATGCGGGTCATATTGAGCCAGTTGCCTCTGGAACTGGGCTTGCCGCTCTTTACAACAGCAATCTTCCGCAAGGCACCGAGCCTGCAAAAAACGGCTACGAGGTTTGTGTGCGCGCGAATTCTGGGCAGGATGCGCACGCTAAAGAAACGCTTGTTAGAAGCGGCAAGGCCTTGGGGCAGTGCGTTGCAGGAATGGCGAATCTTATAGATCCAGATGTGATTGTGCTTTCTGGGTCTGTTGTAGAAGCTGGCGATATTTGGTGGAATGCTATGCGTGCTGGGTTTGAAGATTCTGCATTAACGTTGATTAAAAGCACGCCGATTGTTAAGGGCAAGCTTGGTGGGTCTGCTCCGCTGATTGGTGCGGCTTGGGCTGTTCACTCAAATCGCGTTTAGTCGCGTTTGATTGCGATAGGTCGCGTTTAATCGCGCTAGCGTTTGATTGCGTTTAATTTTGTTTAGTTTAGTCATATTTGAAAAAAGGAGGAATCGCTATGAATCCTGTGATTGAAAAAATCAAGGGCGGCTTAGTTGTTAGCTGCCAGGCGTACCCAGGGGAGCCGCTTAGGCACCCAGAAACAATGGCGCAAATGGCAATGGCGGCCGTAGAAGGCGGAGCTGTTGGCATTAGATGCCAGGGGTTGTCGGATATTTCCGCGATTAAAGGGCAGGTTGATGTTCCTGTAATCGGAATCTGGAAAGACGGACACGAAGGCGTCTACATAACTCCGACTTTGCGACATGCGCGTTGCTGCGCTGCTGCTGGAGCGGATATTATTGCGATTGATGCAACCGATAGGCCACGCCCAGATGGCTTGACTTACGAGCAAACTGTTCGCGCTTTGCACGACGAAGGCATAGTTGTTATGGCCGATTGCGGCAACTTCGATGATGCTAAGCGCGCGGCTGATTGTGGAACGGATATTATATCTACAACTTTGGCTGGCACTTCTCCTGGAAGGCCAAAAACGGACGGCCCAGATTTTGAGCTTTTAGGCCAGATTTTGCAAGCTTTCCCAGATTATCCAATTATTTGTGAAGGGCGTATTCACACTCCAGATCAGTTGCACAAGGTTATGCAGATGGGCGCTTGGGCTGCTGTTGTTGGAACTGCGATTACGCACCCAACGTCGATTACGCGCTGGTTTGCAGCAAAGCTGTAGGTGGCGAGTTGGCAGGCGGATGCGGTTGAGTGCGTTAAGGAAAAGTCGCAAGTAACCGCAGATTCGCCGAGCGTGCGTAAGTAACAAATAAAGAAAAATAGTGGTTATATGTGTGTCGATTATGTGCGATTTTGTTCTAATTTTTCGTGATTTAAAA
>CAMXWX010000052.1 GCA_947252975.1 uncultured Gardnerella sp. | reverse complement strand
GGCGTCAGCGTTGCCAGCATGGCGACGTGTTTACGCAGGGTCGAGATAAGAAGTATGTAATTCAGTATGAATTGCGTGACTCTTACTACAAGCATGGTGGCTATGGTCGTCTTGGTGCTCCTGTTGCCGATGAGGAGAATATGGGTGCTGGCTGGTGGCGTCAGCAATGCAAGAACGGTGACGTTTGGACGCACGGCAAAGACATTAAGTACGTGATTCAGTTCGAGTTACGCGACTCTTACCAAGGGCATCGTGGTGCTGCTTGGCTTGGCGCTCCTGTTGCCGAAGAGGAAAACTTGGGAGGCGGCTGGTGGCGTCAGCGTTGCCAGAATGGTGACGTTTGGACGCATGGTAAGGATAAGAAGTTTGTTCTTATGTTCAATCTTCGTAAAGATTACTACGCTCGCGGCGGCTTCGAAAAGCTCGGTGCTCCTGTTGAAGATGAGCATTATGACGGTAATGGTATTTGGCGTCAAACTTGCCAAAAGGCTACATTGCAAGCTAAGTAATTAAGTTTACTAATCTAATAAAGTGGCCGGTGTGCTCAACAGCATGCTGGCCATTTTTATATAGTTTATTTTACATTTTGTTTCATGTTGCGCGAGTTTTATTTTCGATATTCTTTAGTATCGTCTATGAGTTTTGACTGACGTTCTTGTTCTTTTGTTTTGACGAGGCTGGAAAATTTGTGTTTGCTCTTATAGCGCTCGTACACTTTGCGTGTACTCGCTGCTGAGCTTGCGTTGAAAGCACACCGTGCTTTCAACTTGAGCAAGCTCACGCTCCGAGTTGCCTTCGCGCGCTACGCTTTAAGCGCTACGGCAGGTCGTCGCGCAAATCAGCGACCAATCGTAAATAAATCACTCCACTTAAGGAATAAATCAGGGTTTACGTTTTGTATATCTGCAGACGGTTCAGTATGATTACTGAATACTAATAAACCAACTATTACAATAGTTGCTGCTGCACAAAGCACAGCTGGAATATACAAACGCAAAGACGATTGCTCAGCAATTGCACAATCTTTTTCACAAGTAATATCAATATCTTTGCTATAAGGCTTAACTCTGTGAAGCATACTCATTATTGCAATCAAAATGAATATAATAATCGAATCGCAATAGTAGCGGTACAAATTGCCGCCTAAACAGTAGTTAAGATACAGCAGCAAGAAGGATGCTACTAATCCAACAACTGTCATAATATACTCAATTTTTTGCATAAACTTACGTCTTAATGTAAACATCCACCAGAAGAGTGGAATCATCATAAGACCGAAAATCATATGCGTGTAGAAAGAATTTCCATAACCTTGATTATTTGCCCAAGGTATAGAGATATATGGGAAATTTTCCGAAATATTAAAAGGTTTTAAGAAATAATTAAGGAAAATATCGCGAATCTTAGTAGGGTCAAAAGATTTACTATTAAATCGCAAATCGAAATTAGTAAGTTGCTCTTCATTGCCAAAATTAAAGAAAGACTTAAAACGCAAGTAGTTATAAGCTAATATTCCAGCTACACCTACGATTGCAGGAACAAGGAAGCTTGAAGCCGCAGCAACGCGATTTGCAATACTTCGTTTCGCGTCAAATAATAGCGCAATAAACAGCGGTGCTATAAAAGCAACAACTGGAATGCACGCGTTTGGCCTTGATCCACACTGTAAAGCAAGACTTATGCCAGCGAGCGCAAAAAGCGTGTATCCAGCGCGCGGATGAGTTGCGTGAAGTCGCACAGCTTTAAGAGAAGCGTATACGAATAAGATCCCGAACAGTATTGCGCTAAGCAGAGGCATATAGTAAAGGGATGCTGAAGATTGCAAGTAGAAGATTAAGCATCCAAATGGGAAGGCTGCTGCAGAAAGCAAAAACAGGCAGTAATTGGTACGTATTGCAAAGAATTCAACAACTTCTCTAAGAAGCGCGAACATAGACGGAATAATCGCAACTGCAAATATTGTAACAACTAATATTGCGGAAGGAACTGCATGTGGGAAGAGCAGATTAAAAGGCAAGTAAGTGAGCAGGAATGGTACTATGCCAAAGTAGCAGTAGTAATGATTGTTGTGGAATACCACATCCCAAGGTATGGATACTCCTTTAGAACCCAAGTCCATGCGTTGACCCCAACTAAACGGGTTTGCGGATTCTACTAATTCTTTAGGTGGCTGCTGCAGCAGAGCCAAAGAGTTTGATTTCCAAGCTTTAAGCTGCTCAGTGTACGGATTTCCGTTGACGCGATCGTATAAGTCAGACGGGAATGGCACTCGTATGCCGTGGCCGTGATATACAACAAAGCACAGGTAGAGCGAGAATCCCATAAGCATTGCGCATACTGCCCAAAAAACTATATTTTGTGCAAGATTGTGGCGGTCGTAGTTAAGCAAATACCACTTTTTCTTGTATACCAAGAATATAAGTGAGCTTGCAACGAAAAGTATTGCCCACATTCCAAAGTTTATGTGCAGCGCAAAAGGCGGATTTACTGTTACAGCTTTGAGTGTAAAAGGAGCTCCTGTTTGGTTGAAGTGTAAGCGAACTTTATAAGCGTCTCCGTGGCTTTCAAATCGAAGTGTTCTAGTGTTGTGTTTTCCTGTAGACATTTGGAAAGAGTCTGCTAGAGTGTACGCGTTTGGAGCTATGCCGAAGTCTTCGATCTCAACAGTTCCTGTAACTAGTGTTACTGGTTTTGTTTGCTCTAACTCAATTTTTATAGCTTTAGTAGCGGAGTTGATGTCGCTTAATATTACATCTGATCCAGAAGTTGGAATATTTATTGTATTTCCAACTATATGAGCTTGATCTTTAGTTTCTTTTTTGCCTGTTTGCGCATTATAGCTGCTGGAGTCTGGTATTGATGCGTTAACTAGAGCAAGTTGTTTTTCTGCATAATTTTTAGAACTATAGGAAAGATATAGATTACTGAAGAAGAAAATAGTAACAAGTCCAGTAATTACAAATATTGTTATAAAGGGTAATATTTTGCGCAATAATGCGTGGGTTTTTAAAAAGTTTTGCATATTTTGTATAGATGTCATTATTTTTAGTAGAAAACTCTGCATTATGCGCGTACTTTTTTCGTTTGTGCTGTTTTCATGCATTTCGCTTTTTGTCGCTATTGCTGCCACTATTTACCCCACATTATTGTGCGTATCGGTTCTCAAATCTGTTACTTTTAAAGCAAGTATATTGCAAACGCATGGCAAGTAGCGCGAATACTTACCGCTTTATGTATTTTACGATCAATGACAATGAATGTAATGTATATACTTATTAAATTTCAGAGCTTAAGCATGATCAGTGCATATAAGGGTTAGTTTCAATATCTTGCTCAATTGCTTCAATAGTATGTTTGTTATTAAGCAACTCACGGCTTACATGCTGCAAGTGCGAAACCATATCTGAAGGAAGCTGATAAATATTCCCATAATAATTGAAGAGAATTTTTTCTGCTTTATTAGGTACTAAAATTGCGAATTTTTCAAATTCTTCTTGCCTAAGCGGGAATATATCCTCATATTGCGATGTGTATATTAATTCAGAATCGACGTTATCAAGCCCGTAAATAATATTGCACTCGTTGCTAGTAACGTCATCTGCAATAATATTTTCACTTTTTGCAATATTTTGATATTTGGTGAAAGTATTTTCTATTTCGCCACTAAACTCTTCGCCATCTTCCAAGTATCCGTTTGCGTGCCATTTATTATAAAAAGGTTTAGATTTCAAATCTTTTTTTAATTCTTCACGAATTTCAATAAACCTTTTCTTAGTATGCTCATCGTATTTAGGCATGTAATCGTAGAAGAAAATATCAATGAAGCTGGGGTCTTCAGAATTTTTGTATCGCAATCTAAGCTGCCTGCAGAAAACGTAAGGGTCAAATATAAGCACTGCGCGATAGCGTTTAGACAACTTTTCATCTTTTTTAAGCAATTCAAGAAGCCTATCTACATCGCTTCGCATCATTCCTAAATCTGTATCGTCATCCCAAGGAATAAATCCGCGATGGCGAATAGTGCCAAGCAAAGTACCAAAATCAGCCCAATATTGCAAATTATATTCTTTAGCAAACGTTGCAAATTCATTTAAAAGCGAAGCGCAACCGCGTTGAATAAGTCGCACTGAACCAGTTGCCTGAGGAAGACTATAGTAAAAACGCTTGCGAGCATCAAAATCGCTTTCGTTGTCATTGCGATAGTTTGCCCAAGCTAAGAGAGAAGCGTGCTCTCGATTCGTAAGTATGTCAACGTGCATATTGCGTTGGTTTTCAAGAATGCGTGGCAATTGCTCGTCTAACACGCATTGCATGCGATCTATGCTGTTCTGTAAATCGCTAACTTGCGCTCTAAGATCTTTTATTGAACGTTTTGATGAAGGACAATGCTCAATAAATTTGCGCATTAGCTTACGAAATACAGACGCCATACTTACACCTTCTGTTGCTTTCTCTCACTTTTACTAGCAAAAGTCATATGGTTACTCATTATATACGTTTTGTTGCTTGCAAGCGACCTATTCTTTACGCGTCTGTAAAGTTTTGGTCGGATTTTCGCTAAAAAGCGACATAAACTTTACATGCTTGCGCAGTTTCGGTCGGATTTTGGTTGTAAAACGGCTTTTTCTTTACATGCTTGTGCAGTTTTGGTCGCTTTAACTGTGCGTTGTTCAAAATAAAAATTTAATAGCTATTTTTGAACGCTTGTTGTATAATGAACAAAATACCAACACAAGCGAGGCTCGCATGGCTATCAATCACAACGAATTTAAGCTTCTTACAACGCTATTAAATAACAAAAACAGAAGTGCGCAATTAAGCCAGCGAGACATAGCCTCGCAATCAGGAATTTCACTCGGAACTGTTAATTCAGCAATAAAAAGCGCAGAAAATAAAAATCTTATTGAAACAACAAATGAATTGCGCATCACTGAAGAAGGCATGAAATCTCTTGAACCATATAAAGTACGCAACGCTATTATTATGGCAGCAGGCTTTTCTTCAAGATTTTCTCCTATTTCATACGAGATACCTAAAGGACTAATCAAAGTTCGAGGAGAGGTTCTTATTGAACGCCAAATCAAGCAACTTAACGAAGCTGGGATTAACGATATAACAATTGTTGTTGGCTACAAGCAAGAGCAATTTTTCTACTTAGAAGACGCTTTTAATGTAAAAATCGTGCCCAATAGCGAGTACAGCACGCGCAATAACAACAGTTCAATTATGGCAGTAGCAAACCAGTTATCGAACACTTATATTTGCTCATCCGACAATTATTTCGACGAAAATCCATTTGAAAAATACGTTTGGAAAGCTTATTATTCCGCGCAATTCCAGCAAGGATACACTAAAGAATGGTGCATGACTTGCGGAGCGCATGATCGCATTACAAAAGTCACGATTGGCGGAAGTAACGCTTGGTACATGATTGGTCACGTATATTTTGACGAAGCATTTTCTAAACGATTTATGCAAATTCTTCGTGAAGAATACGATTTGCCACAAACTGCAGGAAAACTTTGGGAAGATATTTTTATTGAACACATTGACGAACTCGACATGCAAATACGCAAGTACGATACGCCAATTATTCACGAATTTGATTCTATTGATGAGCTACGCGAATTTGATCCACTTTTCCTAGAAAATATTGATAGCGCAATTTTTGACCATATCACTCAAACACTTAACTGCAAAAAATCCGATATTCATAACGTTTATCCGCTTAAAAAAGGTCTTACTAATTTATCTTGCCATTTTTCGGTTGACAATAGCGAATACGTTTATAGGCATCCTGGCATTGGAACAGACGTGCTTATTAACAGACAAGCTGAAGCTGAAGCTTTGCAATTGGCTCAAAAACTTGGTTTAGATGGCACTTTTATTACAGCAGACGCTAAAGAAGGTTGGAAGATTTCACGATTTTTGCCAGATTGCCATATTGCAAATATGCACGATCCTAACCAATTACAGGAAAGCTTGAAATTAGTTCGTTCTTTGCATGAAAGTAACGAAAGCGTGCATCGCAACTTTGATTTTTACGCAGAATCTCAGCGCTATATGAAAGAACTTAATGATAGAAATGTAGAAATACCGCCAAAAATCATCGACCTAAGTGTTTTAGCTGACGAGCTTCATAACTTTGTAATTACTCAAGACGGCTCGCATACTTGCCTTTGCCATAATGACATACTAGGCGCAAATATTCTAATAGATCAAAACAATCGCTATCATCTTATCGATTGGGAATATGCTGGAATGTCTGATTACGCTCAAGATTTTGGTACTTTATGTGTTTCAGACGAATTCAATAACACCGAAATAAGCGAAGCAATGCCTATTTATTTAGCGCATACTCCATCTACGCAAGAAAAGCGTCATTTATTGGCTTATATAGGATTTGCAGGATGGTGCTGGCATTTGTGGTCACTTGTTAAACAAGCAGAAGGCGAAAATATAGGAACTTGCATGTACACGTATTACAGCTATGCGAAACGATATATTAACGAAGCTTTAAAAGCTTATGAAAATAATAAATAAATCGACAAACTAATAATAAGCAAGTGAAAGCTAAATAAGCAGCATATAAACAAGCAGAAACAAATCACAAACATCTTCTAACAAGCAAGTAGGTATTTATGAAATATTCGTTTCTAAGTGGACTTTTATGGGGAGTAGATACAGCTCTTCTAGCTCTTTTAACTGCATCATTCGTATTTACAAATAACACATCATACGAAAACAACACTGCTCTAGTAATCTTCACAGGAATTATTGGCGCATTACTTCACGATATTGTATGCGCAATACTCATATGGACTTATATAAGTGTTAGAAAAAAGTGGAATAAAACTTTTGAAATACTAAAAAAGCCAAAAATTCTCACGCCTATTATCATCGGATCCTTACTTGGCGGGCCTATTGGCATGAGCGGATATGTTTTAGCAGCAAGCAATATAGGAGCTGGGTATGCTGCAGCGATTTCCGCACTATATCCTGCTTTTGGAGCAGTTCTTTCCGCAATCGTGCTAAAAGAACGTTTAAGTGTAAAAAAATACGCAGCTTTTACTTTAGCTCTTATAGCAGTAGGAGTACTTGGATATTATTCATGCTCTGATGCGCAAAATACACTAAGCTCTGCAAACATTACAAACACACTATTAGGG
>CAMXWX010000051.1 GCA_947252975.1 uncultured Gardnerella sp. | reverse complement strand
GCATTTGTGCTATCGATAACTCATTTATTGAAGATCCAGCTTTTATTGCTAGCGAAGATTTAGGAATGCAAAGTTTCGGAGATCCTACGCAAGATGACTGTATTCGCCCATTAATGCATTTATGGCGCAAAGCTCGCAAGTGCCAACAGTCTGCATCGTATTTAAAACAGACTGAAGCAGGAGAGTGGTTGTATCGCCAATCTTTAGCTGAACTTATTCGTAGCTTGTATTTACCGTTCCGTTTTGATGCAGATTTTCGCTCTAATTTAGGAGATGGGAAAGTTGCATTAGCTTTTACAGCAACAGGATCATCACTAATGCCAAGAAGTATCTACGATACTCATAAAAATAAGTGGCATGAGTATAGCGATAGCGAAAAGTCCAATATTTCAGTAAATTACAATTTGAGAATTGGAATTATGCTTGCAACTCTCGCTTTTGGTATTAGCGATAAAATACAGCAAGTTTCTATTAGACTTGACTCTATAGGTTTAGAAGAAATGGTTGCTGCACAAGATAGCGCTATTAGCAATCTACTAAATCGTACGCTAAGAGCACTAAATAGAATTGATAACAATAGTACGCACGAAAAAGGTGAGCCAAAAGATGGAGACATTCATGGTGACCCTTCTAAGTTGCAAGATTTGCAACACCTACCGTTTGCTGATGTTGTAGAAGCTGCGCAATCATTAGTAGATGAGCATAGTGATGATTTAACAAGCGCGATGGAAGTCGGAAACAATGAAAACAACGCAAACAACACAAATAACACAAATCCTTTAGCAGCATTTAGCGAACCGCCAGAAGTGCGAACTTTAATGACCGTCACTTTCGAACGTGACAATTTCGTAAAACATATTCGCTCGCACGGATTACAAAATCCTATAGAATTCTACAAAAAATCTAACGCGCGTATAAGCTTAAACGAAAATTGCAAGCTTAACACTGTAGAACCATCATTCGATTTGCATGACACTTGCTTCTCGCCTAACGGCGCACAGGAAGAGCCAGAGTTTTCAGACACACTATTTAACGAAGAACAAGAAGAAATACTCGGAACAGAACATGCTAAAGGTCTTTCTATACAACGAGAAGACTTGCTACAGCAAGCAGTCGCCGATTTTCATCATATTGCTTCACAACCATTGCTAACAACAGCTGAAAAAGCTCGTGAAGCAATGAATATCATCGAACAAATTGGCGACCCAGAGCTTAACAACCAAGCAGATATAGTAACTCGTTCACTTATTGACGAAACTACAATACCGGAACTTCATTTCAAAGCATCTCAAAATATAAGAGATATGCGCATACACGCCCAAGAACAACTCATAGAGGGCGACATTAAACAAGCATTAGAATCTTATGAGAACAATATTGCAAAATTTGACACCATGTTCACAATAGATAATGCTGTGCCACGTTACTTTAATTCATATGCAGAACGAATAGTGTACAACCGCTTATTCGCAACACCAGACGAGCAAACACTACTTATTCCAGACGGATTATTCTACGCCCACATGGAATTAGCAGATTTGCTCTCACAACTACATCAATATGATGCGGCGTTAAAACATTTAAACACAATGGTTTCATACGCTCCAACATACGCATTATCGCATTTGCGACTTGCAGCAGCATTATCGCAACAAGAAGATTGGACGTCAACAGTAGCAGCATGTCTAAACGCACTTCGAGTCGCATTAGACAAAGACGACGCAGCATTCGCATACTATAGATTAGCTTATGCAGCTTGGATGCAAGACAAGTTCACTCTGGCAGCAAGCGCTTACCGAATGGCAGACTATTTAGCTCCAGGAAGAATAGAACCGCTACAAATGGAACTAGAAGAATTATTATCACGAATGCGCTCGCAGTGTTATAAAGCTCCTACTAGTATGGATGATGTTAGACATTGCTTTATGAGTGACGATATTCCTGTCTGGCCTAATATTGAAGCAAATCATATTATTGGAAAAGCTGCAAAGCTAACTGTTGACGATGGAATGTTTGTAATTGCAAGAACTTTGTGTGTAGCACATATTCGAATGTCACTGAATGACGATTGTGAAGGTGCAGTACAATCACAGTTCTTACGTTCATTAAATGCGTAAATGGTAAGTGACATAATCTATATAAAGCAACAGCTGATTTGAAGGGGGTTTCATGAGTATGGCTCACGATGATATCGAGTCAAAAAACGCACAATGGACTCTTTTTGACGATTTTGACGAGCAAAATGAGACTCATGAAAATACGCAAAAAACAGATACGTGGATTGCTCAACTTCAGCCAACAGACACTGATGCGTTGGCTCTTGGAAACTTGCAGCCAGCGCAGCTTACTATAGAGCAAGCTGCGAAACTTTGGGCAAAATTGGCAGCTTGGGCACAATCTGATCAAATTGCTTATTACGTAGAAGATTCTCCGACTAGTTCAGACGCAGCATATGATGCAAGAATGCGAGCGCTAAGCGCTTTAGAAGCTGCCTTCCCAACTTTAGACACACCTCAATCTCCAACACATCGCGTAGGTGGAACTTTTTCTAACGATTTTACTTCTGTAAAGCATCCGTCTCGAATGATGAGTTTGGATGACGTATTTTCAATTGAAGAATTACATGATTGGTATAACAGCGTAATTCGCGATTTACAATGGGATGAGTCTAAGCCTCTTCCTATGACTTGCGAAGTAAAAATTGATGGTCTTGCTTTAAATCTTATTTATCGCAACGGTACTCTTGAACAAGGTCTTACTAGAGGCGATGGCGTAACTGGCGAGGATATTACATTAAACGTAAGAACGATTGAAGCAATACCAACACAGCTTCATTCTGATAATCCTGACGATATTCCTGAGTTCGTGGAAATTCGTGGCGAAGTTTTTATGAAATGGGAAGACTTTAGAAAATTAAATGATGAACAAGAAAATGCTGGACGAGTTGCTTTTGCAAACCCTCGTAACGCTGCAGCTGGCTCTTTGCGCCAAAAAGACCCACGAATTACAGCCACGCGTCGATTAAGCTTTTTTGCACACGGACTAGGTGAGCTTCGTTGGAAAGAAAATACAAGCCATAACAATAGTGAAACAAAATTTAATCAGTCTGACGCATATAAGCTCTATCAACAGTGGGGAATACCTGTTTCTCCGTACACAAGAAAAGTCACAAATTTTTCTGAAATAGAAGAAATGATTGACTATTACGGAAAGCATAGAGCAAATATTTTGCACGCTTTAGACGGCATAGTTGTAAAAGTTGATGACAGAGCATTACAGCATCAACTAGGAGCTACTTCTAGAGCTCCACGATGGGCTATTGCATACAAGTATCCTCCTGAAGAAGTTAATACTTATTTGAAGGATATTATTGTCCAGGTTGGAAGAACTGGAAGAGTAACTCCTGTAGCTGTTCTTGAACCTGTTACTGTAGCAGGATCGACAATTTCTCGCACAACTCTTCATAATGCTTACGAAGTTGAACATAAAGGTGTGCTAATTGGCGATACTGTCGTAGTTCGTAAAGCTGGGGATGTTATTCCAGAATTAGTCGGACCGGTACTTAAAGCTAGGGAAGGGCGAGAAAATGAACTTAGAAAGTTTGTTATGCCAGAATACTGCCCATCTTGTGGAACTAAGCTAGCTCCTGCAAAAGAGGGAGATAAAGACATTCGTTGCCCAAATGTAGAAAACTGCCCAGCTCAACTTACAGAACGAATAATTCACTTGGCTTCCAGACAAGCTTTTGATATTGAAAATTTGGGCGATAACGCTGCGCTAGCTCTTACAAATCCTGAGGATTGCAGACCTACAACTGCAGAAGTTTACTGCCCAGATATGGATAAAATTATAATTCAGCGAGGCGCAACTCAACAACCATATATACCGTCACCAGATTTAACGCTACCTGAACCACAAACTCCAGTACTTAGAAATGAAGCTGGATTATTTAGTATTACTGCCGACGATTTGCAAAATGTAATGGTTTGGAAAGAAATTCCTCTTGTTGAAGAGTGGAAAGAAGTTAGTAAAGACGGTAGCTTTAAAAAGCGTACACGCAAAATAGGCGGATCTGGTCTTTGGCATCAAGTTAGAGCATTTTGGACTCGCACAATCGAAGCAAAGTTATCTACAAATTACGAAGCAGAAGGAACTCCCGAAAAAACTACTTCACCAAACGAACAATGGGATCCTCAATATCCTAAATTCCAAGTTCCAATTGACGCTAAAGTGGTACTTTGGAAAAATAAGCGCATTACTAGAAATGCTAAAACTAGCGACAACGCTAAAGAAACAATAAATGTGCCATGGTATACAAGACCTTCTGAAACTACTCGTAGTATGCTTGAAGAAATAGCTCAAAAAGGCAAGAATGCAGCACTGTGGCGAGTTTTGGTTGCTTTATCTATTCGTAGACTAGGTCCACCAACTGCACGTCTTATAGCGGCAAATTTTGGATCTTTAGACAATATTTCCAAAGCATCTATTGAAGAACTTACACAAATTGATGGAGTTGGTCCTGAAATTGCGCAAGCAGTATACAACTGGTTCCAACAAGCTAAAGACCCTGCTAATTGGCAATTTGAAGTATTAAAATCGTGGCAAGAAGCAGGTGTAGTAGGGAAAGTTGAAGCATCATCTTTCGCTCAAACATTAGTAGGTAAAACAATAGTTGTTACAGGATCTTTGCAAGGATTTACAAGAGACAGCGCAAAAGAAGCTATAGTCTCAAGAGGCGGCAAAGCATCAGGATCAGTAAGCAAGAACACATATTGCGTTATTCTAGGCGAAAATGCAGGATCCAAGGCAACTAAAGCGCAAGAACTTGGCATCCCTATGCTTAACGAACAACAGTTTAATACTCTTTTAAAAACTGGGAACTTAGAAGAAATACTACAAATTGCAAATAATACTGTTCCAAATCTCATTGCTGAGGAATCATAACGGATGAATACAAGTGAACTCGAAAAACAAGTTTACGATTTGCTGGGTAGCGTTATTGATCCAGAATTAGGTCGCTCTGTTACCGAATTAAATATGGTAACCGGAGTGCATGTGATAAAGAAAGCTGAAACCATTGATACAACAAAGTTTGCTTATGATGTAGAGATAAATCTTGAACTTACTGTGCCAAATTGCCCTCTTGCGGAAGTAATTACAGGACGAGTTCAAGAAGCTATATCTAAATATCCTCAAGCAATACTCATACCGCACGTTAACGCTACTGCAATGAGTAAAACTAAATTAGAAAAGTTGGTTGCAGATTTAAAAGCTGAACGCAAAGAAAATCCATTTAATAAAGCTGGCACTCGCACGAGAATTTTTGCTATAGCTTCTGGGAAAGGCGGAGTTGGAAAATCTTCTATAACTGCTAATTTAGCTGCAACTTTTGCAGCATTAGGTTACGATACTGCAGCTATTGACGCCGATATTTACGGCTTTTCTTTACCGCGAATGTTTGGAGTTAATTCTCAACCAACAAATTTAAACGGAATGCTTATGCCTGTAGTTGCTTGGGGAGTAAAGCTTATTTCTATTGGAATGTTTGCTGGAACTGATCGTGCTATTTTGTGGAGAGGACCACGATTACAACGTTCTTTAGAGCAGTTTCTTTCAGATGTTTGGTGGGGCAACCCTGATGTTTTACTTCTTGATTTAGCTCCAGGCACAGGAGATATGGCATTAGCTGTAGCGCAATCCTTACCAAACGTAGAGCTTGTTGTAGTAACAACTCCACAGCCTAGCGCATCAGATGTAGCAGTTAGGTCAGGTCTTATGGCTTTGCAAATTCCTGTAAAAGTTCGCGGAGTTGTTGAGAACATGAGCTGGTTTGAAAATAACGGCGAGCGCTTAGAATTATTTGGTTCAGGAGGAGGAAGGAGAGTAAGCGAACAACTTTGTAACGCTCTTGACACTAATGTGCCTCTTTTAGCTCAACTTCCTTTAGATCCTGCGCTTAGAGAAACTGGTGAAGCAGGGAGACCTGCTGTTCTAACCGAAGATGGAAAATTGGCAGATTCTAATTTAGCTAATACTTTTATTCATTTAGCTAAATCTTTAATAAAAAACTCTTAAAGCAAATAAAGCTTAAAATACAGCCGAAAAAATAAGTATGGGGTTGCTTAAAATCAAGCGACCCCATACTTTTAGTTAGTTATAAAACTAATTATTTAACAGCGTTCAACCACTGCTCTTTAGTAGCCTTTTCAGCTTCCAACTTAGCTTTACGCTTATTATCGGTTTCCTTAGCAATAGCAGCGTTAAGCTCTTCTAGTTGTGCTTCCAACTGTAAAGCAAAACTGGACTTACGAGCGTTAGCTTCAGGATCAGCCTCACGCCAAGCAGCTTCTTCAACAGCCTTAATCTTTTTATCAACGTCGTTTAAGCGAGACTCAATACGACGCATATCTTCACGAGGAACGAAACCAATAGCATCCCATTCTTCCTGAATCTGAGACAAAGCCTTACGAGCTTTCTTAGCAGCTTCTTCATTTTCTACTGGCAACAAAGCCTCTGCTTTTACGAGCAAAGCTTCCTTCTTAGCAAGATTTTCGTGTTCTCCAGCATTAACCTTTTCACGGTCATTTTGACGAGCATGATAGAAAGCATCAGCAGCTTCGCGGAACTTAGCCCACAAAGCATCATCGTGCTGGCGGCCAGCATTGCCAGCTTTCTTCCAACGATCCATCAAAGCATTGAACTTCATAGAAGTTTCACGCCAATCTTTTGAATCTTTTAAGCTTTCAGCTTCTGCAATAATAGCTTCCTTAAGCTGCTTAGCAGTATTACGCACGTGCTCACGTTCTTTAACCCAAGAATTGCGAGCCTGAGAGAATGCAGAACGAGCCTTTGAAAAACGCTGCCACAAAGCATCGGCATCAGACTTATTCAAGTGAATAGTAGTACGCTGATGCTCCTGCCATTCGTCAAATAAAGCACGTAGCTTATCGTTTAATTCACGCCAATTAGTAGATTCATTCATTTGCGCTACTAACAATTCTGCACGTTCTACAATATTTGTACGCTCTTTCAAAGCTTTTTCCAGAGCTTCTTTTCGAGCTTTAGCGATTGCTTCCTTCTTTTCATTACCTTTTGCAGTCAATTCGGCGTGTCGCGCACGTAAAGCAGCAATATCGCCTACGGCAGCAGGATTTTCCAATTCAGCTTTCAAAGTATTAAGCGTTTCGTCAATTTCTTTTGCTTTTACATTGGAAGCTTCTAAGCGCTTAGCAAAAAGATCAAGCTTAATCTTCAAATCAAGATAACGGTGAATATAGAAAGTCAACGCTTCTTCAGGAGTGCCAGTGGAGTATTGACC
>CAMXWX010000050.1 GCA_947252975.1 uncultured Gardnerella sp. | reverse complement strand
GACAGACAGACAGACAGACAGACAGACAGACAGACAGACAGACAGACAGCGTGATGCTGTCTTTTTCGTAACATAATTTTTATCGTCTCACCGCTTTATACATTGTTTATTTTGTATTGAAATAGGTTAGTGGTTCTGCATATTTACACGCATTTTTGGTTTTGCGTTTGCACTATATAAATTTTCAAAATTTAATAAAAATTATTGTTACGATAATAGTTAGTTTGGCTGGAAATAAAAAATGAATAATAAAATAATAAAAAAAGTTATTAGTTTAGTAGTTGCTTTTGTAGCTACGATTGGACTTTTTGCTGGAACAGTGACAGCTCAGGCTGCTGGAGTGAATAATGCGAATAAGCAGCCGCTTCACATATCTATGAATTATGCAGAAACATTAGGAAAAGGTCATACAACACCTGGAGCACTTGGACAGCTTAGCTCTGACATGGAACGTATGTGGAAAGAACTTCCTATAACAGTTATCGATGGGCAAGGGCATGAACTTGAAGTTAAGAAAGAATTAAATGGTCACTGTGAACGTACTGTTGGCAATTTTGCAAACGGCGAAAAAGTAACAATTAAAGTTGATACTTCAAAGCTTCCTGATGACTATCATCTTTCCTGGGAGTCTGATTACACGTATCCTAAACCAATTAAAAATTATTCTCAGTTCCAAGTAGTTGTTGATAGTAGTATGCCTGTACGTATTTCTTTAGCTAAAATGAAGGTGAAATTTGACCTACAGGGAGGCAATATCAATGGTAATACCAAGAGTATTGTGAAATTTGTCAATAAGAATAACGGTGTTGATTTCCCATCTGATCCAACAAAAGATGATTTGGTGTTTGGCGGCTGGTTTACCGAGTTACCTAATACTGAATCTTATAAGAAACTTGGGATTGTAGGCAAACGCTACTACTGGAATAGCAAATCGCTGTTTTCTGATTATAGTTGCGACTGGATGAGTTATAACGACACTAATACAGACCCATTGTATGACGGAGTATTTTTACTTCGCGCACAGTGGAATGCAAAAGTTTCGTTTGATGCAAACGGCGGAGCGTTTAGCAATGCAAAACAAAAAATAAGTGCTTTAAGACGGCAAGGTTTGAAGATTAAAATATTAGCTGCTCCTACGCGCGAAGATTATCAGTTCTTAAACTGGGTGGATGCTGCTGGTAAAGCCTACAAGCCTGGTGATATGTATACGTTGAATGCTAATACTGCGTTTACTGCTCAGTGGAAGCAGATTCGAAGCACGGTTACATTTAAGGATGGCGATAAGACTCAAACGGTAAAGGTGGAAACTGGTAAGGCTATTGATATGGATGCGTTAAAAGATCAGTCAATGCCTAAGAATCCAACTAAAGATGGCTACACGTTTAAAGAGTGGAATACTAAGGCGGATGGTAAAGGTACTGCGTTTACTGGTAAAACCATAGTAAATAGTGATACGACTGTATATGCCATCTTTACGAAGAATCTGAAACCAGCACCTACTCCAGATCCAATTTTGCCTGCACCTTTTGAGCCTGAATCAGGGATGGAGAATCCATTGTCAGTTCCTGAATCTCAAACTCCGGAGACTAAACAAGAGCTATCTCATGCGCCTAAGTCGGAGCATGAACATAATACAGCGCATGAATATGTGAAATCTCCTGTTGTTGAGCATAAGACTGAAAAGCATGTTCCAGATATGCCTAAGACTGGTGAGTCAGCTTCAGTTGTTGCGTTGATTTCTGCTTTAGGTTTTGCTATTGCTGGTTTCGCTGTTGTGCGATTGAGGAGAGTGTTTGAAGCAAAATCCGTAAGATAACTAGTGTTTACTTGCGTAAGTTGAAGTTTTACGCGCTTTTATAAGGCTTCGTAAAGTCTTATAAAGTAAATGAGGCGGCCTTGACTAGTTGATAGTTAAGGCCGTTTTGTTTACTGACGCTTGTTTTTGTTTACTTATATAGCTGATAAGTAAACAAATTCGGGGAAGTGCTCTTGTTTTTATTTACTTGTGTACCCTCTAAATAAACAAATTCGGTGAGAAGCTCGCTAGTTAGATCTCTTACGAAACTCACGTTGGAGGTTCACAGTACTTCCAATCCAAGTGAGTTTTTGTATTGAAGGGAATTGAAATCCCAATGATTTCAATCTCGGTCAAAGCGCTATAGTAGTACACGAATGCACGGGTTGTCTTTGGTGCATTAAAGTCCTATGTTAAAAGAAGAGATAGGTGACTTGATATACTGAGCGATTACGCTAGAAAATTTAGGGTTTCAACGTTGATTGCACAGTATTCGGGGGTGTTATTGTCAATGAATTTAGCAGATGTTCAAATAAAAGAGTATGAAAAGTATAATAGCAAAGATATTTTAAGGTTGTATGATTCCGTTGGTTGGTCTGCGTACACAGATGATTTAGTTGCTTTGGAAAATGGTTTTAACAATTCGCTCAAGGTTTTAGCTGCATATAAAAGTGATGAGCTAGTTGGCATTGTTAGAGCTGTTGGCGACGGATATACGGTTGTTCTTATCCAGGATATCCTTGTTTTGCCTAAGCATCAAAGGCAGGGGATAGGGTCTGCTTTGTTAAAGGCGATTGTGGATTGTTATCCTAATGTTCGTCAAATTCAATTGACTACGGATTGTACTGAAAAAACTATTGCTTTTTATAAGTCAGCTGGCTTTATTGAGTTAGCAGAAATCGATTGCTGCGGTTTTATAAAAGACAGGACATGATGCAGAAAATATGATTCTCTAGTGGCCATTAAGTGCGAATTTGCAGCAATTGACCATTTTGTGATCTTTGCGTATTAATGTGTGTATTTGTATATAGGATTGAATGGTTTGTAGGATGGAGTTGATTATATGACAGAATATAATTTACCAATTTTAGAGTATGATTCCGATAAAAGTGCAGTTTTAATGCCAAAACACGATAATATTTCTGTTCAGCTTCCATCTAAAGCGGTTTTTGCTTTCTTAGGCGATGAAATTGATCAGTATGCTTTAAGTAGGAAAGCTATAATTGTAGCAAATTTTGAATCTGCAACTAAAAAATATCCGATATATGTTTTGGAAGAAAAAGTAGGAGATACAGTAAGAGAAAATACAAACAGCGCAGTAGAAGAAGAAACGCAAAAAATCTGCTTAGTACAGGCCCCGGTTGGCGCTCCGGCCGCTGTTCAGATCTTAGATTGGTTGATTTCTTACGGTGTTAGTGAAGTTGTTAGTGCTGGTTCTTGCGGATCGCTAGTTGATTATGCGGAAAACGTTTTTCTGGTTCCGTATAAAGCTTTAAGGGATGAGGGGACTTCTTATCATTATTTGCCTCCAAGTCGTTATGTTGATGTTTCAGAGCGTTCGAGGCATGCTATTTTGCAAACTTTGCAGGCGCATAATTTGCCTTATCATGAAGTTAAGACGTGGACTACGGATGGATTTTTCCGTGAAACTAAGACGAAAGTTGCTAACCGTAAGCAGGAGGGATGCGCGGTTGTTGAAATGGAGTGTTCTGCTTTAGCAGCTTGTGCGCAAATGCGCGAGATTGTTTGGGGTGAGATTCTTTATACTGCAGATACTTTGCATGATGTTGAAAATTATGATGAGCGCAATTGGGGTGGGGATTCTAAAGCGTATGCTCTTGAGCTTTGTATTGAAGCAGTGTTGCGCATTTGACACGTTTACGCTGATATCACGTATAAAACCATCGTTCTAATTTGATTTTTTTTTTTTAACTCTATGCTTATTATTTCTAACAAGCATTACATGTAAGTGTGTTTAACCATTTATAGGTGTTGTCAAGTAGATAAGCATGAACAATCAGGATAAGTATGATAGTGTAGCTTTCAACGTTTTGTAGCGGGCGAATCGGCAAAACAGAAGCGAAAATGCTAGCTACGAAAATGCTATTAGATAGGAAATAGTAGAAATATCGAAAATAGCTATAAAGGAAGTGAGAGGTAGCGAGAATGAACAAAACTGACAATACAGCAAATCAGCAATCGTCCGCGAATCAGCAATCATCCAAACTGCATCCCGACGTAAAAAATTACGTAAAACTATTTTTCAAAGAAAACAAGCTTGTAGCTTTTCTTTCGATGATAGTTTTTATTTCCTTGTCTATGATTTACACTGCTATTTCTTGGATTTTGCAAATTATTTTCGACTATATGGCAGGTAAAGGATCCTACTCTTTAACTACTATTTTGCTGCTTGTCGTTTCCTTTATGCTGGCAATCTCCCTGATTTTCGCGTTGAAGCGCAGTTCGTACCCTCGCTTTCTTGAAAAAGCAATGAATCAGTATAAAGAGTCTGTTATCAAGAAGCTTTTACAGAAGAGTTATAGTGATTTTTCGCTCGCGAATTCCGGCACGTATCTTTCTGTACTTACTAATGATTGCGAGCGTATTCAAGAAAAGTATTTGAAGAAGATTTTTGACTTTGTTCAAGACGTTCTTATGCTGGTAAGTTCGCTAGCTCTTATGATTTACTATAGTCCACTGCTCACTGTTATTGCTCTTATTATTTCCGTGCTTCCTATGGCGTGCTCGATCCTTACAGCTAGCGGAATTGCCACTCGAGAGGAGCAGGTTTCTAAGTCGAATGAGTCTTACACAGCTTTGACGAAGGATGTTTTGAATGGAGTTTCGGTTATTAAGAGTTTTAAGGCGGAGCAGGAGGTGATTAACCGTTATCAGAATCAGTCGATGGAGCTTGAGCATACGAAGAATCTTCGCGAAAAAACGATGACTACTGTTTCTGCTCTTGGAACGATTTCGAGCCTTGCAACTCAGCTTGGCGTGATGCTTGTTGGCGCTTGGATGGTTAATGCTCATGTTGGTGTTATTACTGCTGGAATGGTGTTAGCTTTCACCAATTTGATGAATGGTGTACTTCAGCCTATTGCAAGTCTTCCGCAAATGCTCGGCGAGATGAAGGGCGCTAAGAAGCTGATTAGCAAGATGGCCGATTATATGAGTAACGTTAAGGAAGATTCTGGCGAGATCATTGACGATTCTGTTAAAAACGTTGTTTTGCGCAATGTTTCGTACGCTTATGATGCGGATCATAAAGTCTTGAAAAATGTAAATCTAACTTTGCAAACTGGAAAATCTTACGCGATAGTAGGACCTTCTGGTGCTGGTAAGAGTAGTTTGATTAATCTGCTTATGGGCTACTACAAGGATTATGAAGGTAGTGTGAAGCTGGATAATCACGAGCTTAGTGATGTGAGCAAGAGTTCGCTTTACGATAAGACGACTCTTATGCAGCAGTCTGTGTTTATGTTTGATGCTTCGATTTTAGATAATATTACGCTTTTTAAGCCATTCCCTGATGTGGAAGTGGATCGTGTGATTCACTTGGCTGGTTTGGATGATTTGATTGCTGCTAAAGGCAAGGATTATCAGTGCGGCGAGAATGGTAGTCATCTTTCTGGCGGCGAAAAGCAGCGTATTGCTATTGCGCGAAGCCTGCTTAAAAGGTCCGAGATTCTACTGGTTGATGAGGCTACGAGCGCGTTAGATAACGAGACAAGTGCGAACGTAACGCAGTCTATTTTGAATTTGCAAGGAATTCTTCGACTCGTGGTAACTCACCGCTTGGATGCCAATTCGCTTAAGCAATATGATGAGATTCTTGTGATGAAAAGCGGCGAGCTTATTGAGCGCGGAAGCTTTGAGGAGCTTATGAATCAAAAGGCTTACTTCTACTCGCTTTACACTGTGTCTATGTGAGGATGTTAATCTGGCTTGGGCTTGGCTTTCGTTTGGCTTGCGCTGAGCAATTTTAAGCTCAGTAGAGACACTGGTGCAGATTGCGTACTGCGCGATGTCTCTGTTTGGCACTAGTGGCCATTAGGTGCAAAATTGCGTTGTTTGGCTACTTTGTGATTGGTTAAATGTGGTTTGACTATTTACACTTTACGATTTGCTTGCGCATTTGATACGTTTATGCTGATATAATATATGAAATCAGTGTAAACGTATCATTAAGTAGGTGGGCAAATGTTAAAGGATCAATTGTGCAATTACATAGTGAAAAAGCAAGTTTTAAGCATTGATAGTGTCATCAAAGAACTTGGAATTAGCCCGTCTAGTGTTTATCGATTTATTAAAGATGAGAGCTTAGAACGCGTATCAAAAGGTGTTTACGTTAAGAGCAATTTGTGGAATGATGAAATGAATTTATTGTCAAAGCGCACATCTGTTGCTGTTTTTTCACATGAATCTGCCCTTCTTCTACATAATTTGACTGATAGAGAACCTTCTTCTTTAACAGTGACTGTTCCGTCAACTTATAATGCAAGTAGTCTAATTAAGACTGGTGTTAGGGTGTTTTATATAAAACCAGATTTTTTAGGAATTGGTAAGACGAATCTTATGTCGCTTGAAGGTAATCTTGTGCCTTCTTATGATTTAGAGCGCACAATTTGCGATATTTTGCGTTCTCGTTCTCAAATAGATGTACAGGTGGTATTTGGTGCGTTAAAAGCTTATGTTAAAAGAAAGGATAAGCGACTTGATATACTAAGCGATTACGCTAAAAAATTTAGGATTTCAAAGTTGATTTCACAATATTTGGGGGTGTTGTTATGAGAATGAAGGATGCTAATCAGCTTAAAGCAAAAATAAAGAATGTTGCACTCCAAAAGGGTGTAGATCCTCGCGTGCTAATGCGCGTATATATGATGGAGCGTTTTTTAGATCGTGTTTCTCGCTCGCGGTATAAAGACAATTTTGTTCTAAAAGGTGGAATGCTGATTTCTTATCTTGTTGGCGTAAATCTTCGTACAACAATGGATATTGATACAACTATGCAAAATATTTCTCTTAGTGAAGATGATGTGCGTATTTTTATATCAGATGTAATATCTATCAATATCGATGATGGTGTTAAATTTACGCTACAAACGCTTGATTCTATTATGCAAGAATCTGACTATCCAGGGGTTCGAGCTAGCCTAATTGCAGATTTTGATGGTACAAAAACTCCTGTTAAAATCGATATTTCAACTGGACATGCTATTACTCCATCTGCTATGGAAGCAGAATTGCCTTTAATGTTCTCAGAATCTATCTCTTTATTGACTTATCCAATTGCAACGATTTTAGCAGAAAAGTTGCAAACAATTCTTGTGAGGGAAGAATTTAACACGAGAATGCGAGATTTTTATGATTTGCATGCTCTTAGAGTGTCTCAAGGAGATAATGTCTTTAAGAAAGAAGAGATTGCTAAAGCTTTTTACGCTACTTCTCAAACGAGAAACACCCTTTATTTACTGAGTAACGTGAATGAAATTTTCGATAGGATTAAAGATAGTGAAGTGATGAGAATAAAGTGGAAGGATTACCAAAGGAAAGCACCTTGGGCTAAAAGTCTTTCTTG
>CAMXWX010000049.1 GCA_947252975.1 uncultured Gardnerella sp. | reverse complement strand
AATTTTGTAATTTTATTCGCCATTCGAAGGCAGCAGCACGTTTTTACATGCTATTTAATTATGATTTATTTTTAATAGCTACTTGATTTTAATCTTTACTTGTGGAGCTTGTAGTAAAGTGGCATATTCTGCCAATCCATTACAAAGCCCTTCAAGCTTGGAACCATAACAGCCTTAGCGTTCGCGTAGAACAGTGGGATGTATGGAAGATCCTCAAGAAGAATCTCGTTAGCTTGCTGATAAAGCTTAGTTGCCTCAGCTGGCTTAGAAGAAGCAGCCTTCTTAAGCAAAGCATCAAACTTAGGATTCTTGTAATCAGCTTCGTTAGAGCCATTGCCATCTGCAGCAACAGAAGCAAATTCCTGAGTCAAGTAGTTTTCTGGGCTTGGGTAATCTGGCATCCAGCCTGCACGCCATGCACCCTTAACCTGACGCTGTTCGCATGCGTTACGGAACTCTTGGAATGTTGGAACTGGAGTGGTTTCAGCATTAATTCCAAGATGATTCTTGAGGGAGTTTACAACTGCGTCGAACACAGACTTAGCGTTGCCATCGGCGTTGTAAGTAAAGGTAAGAGGACCATCATACTTAGAGATCTTATCTGCCTTTGCCCAAAGCTCCTTAGCCTTTGCGGCATTAAACTTAAGATTTTCGTGACCCTTAAGATCTGCCTTGTAGCCTGGAGTCAAAGGAGAAGTGAACTCGTTTGCAGGAGATGCTGTACTGTTAAGAACCTTCTTGATGATGGTTTCGCGGTCGATTGCCATAGAAACAGCTTGACGACGCAAGCGGCCTTCTTCGGTAGTTACATCGAAATGTGGCAATTTTGCATGAATACCGAACTGCTGGATTACAGAACCTGGACGGTTGTATGCCTTAACAGTAGTATCCTTTTGGAAAGTCTTGGTTTCGGTATCTGGAATGTTATCGGTCATATCAAGATTGCCAGACTGAACATCGCGGTAAGCAGCGGTGCCGTCGGTGTAGATCTTAAAGGTAATGCCGTCATTCTGAGCCTTGCGTGGACCTTCGTATGCTGGGTTCTTTACAAGTTCGATCTGCTTGTTGTGATCCCAAGACTTAAAGAGGTATGGACCAGAAGAAACTGGCTTTTCGCCATAAGCCTTTGGATTCTTGTAGAAGGATTCTGGAAGAGGAGCGAATGCAAGATAACCAACCTTAATAGCAAACACAGAATCTGGCTGGTTCAAATCAACAGTAAAGGTGTACTTATCTACAACCTTTAAGCCAGAAAGCTGCTCGTCGCCCTTAGTATCATTCTTCTGCAAGTCTTCGTAGCCCTTAATGGTTTGGAAGAAGGAAGAGCACTTCTGAGCATTCTTAGCGTTTGCTACAAAGCTCCAAGCCTTAGTAAAGCTTTCTGCGGTGATTGGAGTGCCATCGCTGAACTTCTTATCTTTCTTAAGCTTAACAGTGTATTGGGTTGCATCCGCGTTTGGAGTTACGCTCTCGGCATCTTCGTTTACCGTATTGCCTTTTTCATCAAAAGTGACCAACGTGGAGTTGACCAGCAAACCAATGCGACCACCAGCATTTTCGTTAATGTTTCCTGGAACAATCTCATTCTGAGGCTCGGAGTTGTTTACAGTAATAACAACCTTGCCACCATTTGTTTGAGCGGTCTTCGAGGCAGAAGAACCACATCCACCGAGCAGCATAGCAACCGAGCACGCAGCTGCGGCAAAAAGTAATGCCTTATTCTTCATATGTTTTCTCCTAACGTCGGGTATGGCAGGATTCAATTAAATATCACGAAAAAGTCTCATTACAAGCTTTGCAAAGCCTTTACGCTTTACAGGCTCTATAGGCTTAATAAATAAAATCCACCTAGTATTTATTGCCAGATGGATTCTTTGCAAAGCCAATAAGGAGGCCTCTTCGTTGATTAAAATTCAATCATACGGATTTTATTAAACAACGCAAGCTCAAAGTCTAAATGTAAAATTTACTGTTATTTTGTCTATAAACAGTAAAAACAACTATTGTAATAGAAAAATATTAGATTAAATCGTGTTTTATGAGATATTTTGCCAAGTCTTTTACATCTGCAGTGATATTACAAAAATGTAAATTTACATCTGGAATATGTAACAATCATGTTAAACGATGCAAAATATGCAACAAGATGATTAAGTATTAATCAAAATAAAAAGTGGTGTAAAATCGCACCCAAAAATACGAGTCTACACCACTTAATAATTTAAGTCAAGTAGCTAATCGAATCTAGTCAAATAGTTTGATTAAATCACTTAGCGTTATTTGTTTGATGCTCAAGAGCAGCTGCCACTAATCCAGCAAACAAAGGATGAGGCTTAGTTGGACGAGACTTAAACTCTGGGTGAGCTTGAGTTGCAACATAGAATGGGTGAACACTCTTTGGAAGCTCCACAAACTCAGTCAAGTTACCATCTGGGCTTTGGCCGCTAATACGCAAGCCAGCTTCGCGCAAACGATTCTTATATGCCACGTTCACTTCGTAACGGTGACGATGACGCTCAGTAACATGCGTAGTGCCGTAAAGCTCAGCAACAATAGAGTCTTCCTCAAGCGTTGCAGGGTAAGAGCCAAGTCGCATTGTGTGACCCATATCTCCTTTACCAGCCACGATATCCTTCTGCTCTTCCATAGTCGCAATTACTGGATCGCCACAATCCTTCTCGAACTCAGTGGAATTAGCATCCTCAAGCCCAAGCACGTGACGAGCGTACTCAATAACCATAGATTGCAAGCCAAGGCAAAGGCCAAGCGTTGGCAAGCCATGCTCGCGAGCGTAACGGAGCGCGCCAATCTTACCTTCAATTCCACGAATGCCGAAGCCGCCTGGAATAACCATGCCGTCCATTTGGTCAAGAGCTGCAGCAGCACCTTCTTGAGTTTCGCACTTGTCCGCAGCAACCCAGCGCACGTTAACTTTAGCCCAGTTTGCAAAACCGCCAGCCTTAATTGCCTCCGTAACGGAAAGGTACGCATCTGGTAAATCAATGTACTTTCCAACGATTGCAATGTTTAGCTCATGCTTTGGATGATGAACGCGCTCAAGCAAATCTTCCCACTCGTTCCAATCAACATCGTGGAATGGAAGCTCAAGCTCGCGCACAACGTAAGCATCCAAGCCCTCGTTGAACAAAATCTTTGGAACATCGTAAATGCTTGGAGCATCCACGCAATTCACAACGCCTTCTGCATCAACATCGCACATAAGCGAAATCTTGTCTTTAATGCCTTGATTAAGAGGGCGATCTGAACGCAAAACAAGCGCGTCTGGAGAAATACCAAGAGAGCGAAGCATCATTACGGAATGTTGAGTTGGCTTAGTCTTCAACTCGTGAGCTGCAGCAATATAAGGCACCAAGGAAACGTGCACAAACATGCAATTTTCTGGGCCTAAATCGCGGCGAACTTCGCGAGCAGCCTCCAAGAATGGCTGCGACTCAATATCTCCAACAGTACCGCCGATTTCCGTAATAATAACGTCTACATCGTCGCTAGCTTGCGCACGCATACGCGATTTAATTTCGCCAGTAATGTGTGGAATAACTTGCACGCACTGACCCAAATACTCGCCAGCGCGCTCTTTTCTAAGCACGGATTGATAAATCTGGCCAGTTGTAACATTAGCTTTTTGGCTAAGAAAAACATCGAGGAATCTCTCGTAGTGACCAATATCAAGATCTGTTTCTGCGCCATCTTCTGTAACGTAAACCTCACCATGTTGGAATGGGTTCATTGTGCCTGGGTCAACATTGATGTAAGGATCAAGTTTTTGTTGTAATACATGCAATCCGCGACTGCGTAAAAGTCGGCCTAAAGACGATGCAGTAAGACCTTTTCCGAGGGACGAAACAACGCCACCAGTAACAAAAATATGCTTTGTAATATGCTCCTGAGAGTTACCATGTTTTCTTCTAACCATGGAACTCCATAGTATCTTCGAGCCTCGACTCGGGTGTTACACAATGAGCAACAGCTTCTAGTGCAAGTTTGTAGCCATATAGCCCCATGCCTGTAATAGTTCCAGTTGCAACAGCGCTAATAACGCTAATTTTACGAAAAGCATCGCGCGCAGAAGGATTAGAAATATGCACTTCCACTAGCGGCACTCCAGCATCCAAAACCATGTGAGCAGCATCCGCGAGCGCATAACTGTAGTGTGTAAAAGCAGCAGGATTCATAACTACTGGAGTATGTGTATCAGCTGCTTCATGCATCCAGTGAACCATTTGTGCTTCGTCGTCACTTTGGCGCACTTCTACTTGCAAATTAAGCTCTTGCGCCCACTTTTTGCAAAGCGAGCACAGCGCTTCAAAATCTTGATTGCCATAAACGTCTGGCTGGCGAACGCCTAATCGCCCCAAATTTGGGCCATTTACTACAAAAACCTTGCGCATATTTATCACATTTTCTTGATTTTCTTGATTTTCTGCATCTACCATTTCTGCATCTACCATTTTCTAACTTCTAATCTTATTAAACGCTTCGCGAATCGCCTCCAGCGGCGGATTATCTAAGTGAATCGGGTTTCCAATCCCGTCTAAAACAACAAATCGCAAGGTGTTGCCTCTAGCTTTTTTATCTTTATGCATCAAATCAAGAACCTTATTAAAAGCATCGTCACTACTGCCGCCGCCATTCCAAGATATTGGCAATCCAAGTGACTTTAAAAGTGAACTATGATACTCAACGTCTTCTGGACTTAAATAGCCCAAAATTTTCGCAAGCTCCGCCGCAAAAACCATTCCAACAGCAACTGCGTTTCCGTGACGCCAAGAAAAATGCTCTATTTGCTCTATTGCATGCCCAAGAGTATGGCCGTAGTTCAAAAACTCGCGCAAACCTTGCTCTTTTAAGTCGTTAGAAACGTGGTACGCCTTAACGCGCACGCTTTTTTCTATTAAATCGCAAACCATATTGTTCAAGTGTGAATCGCTTAAAACAGAAGAGCCATCGAGAGTGCGTAATTTGCTAGCATTTTGCGGATTTTCCAGAATTTTTAGGATGCTCGTATCGCCAATAAACCCTGATTTTGCAACCTCTCCTAAGCCTTCAACAAAAATATCGTTATTGAGAGTAGAAAACGCGCAAGTATCTGCCAAAACGCCTGCAGGCGTGTAAAAACTACCAACCAAATTCTTGCCAAATGCAGTATTTACGCCAGTTTTTCCGCCAGTCGAAGCGTCTACCATAGCAAGAAGAGAAGTTGGGCAATTTACGTAGCGGATTCCGCGCATCCAAGTAGATGCAACGAATCCAGCCAAATCTGTGGCTGCTCCACCGCCCAAGCCAACAATCGCATCAGAACGCGTAAAACCAGCATTTGCAAGATGCGACCATACAAAATCCGCAACCTTAACGGTTTTGCCAGCCTCTGCGTCTGGAATAAGAATGTCGAAAACATCGTAGCCAGCAGCGCGCAAAATAGTTCTTGCTTTATCGCTATGCCTTTGAACAGGCTGAGTGTGAATCAAAGCTACTCGAACAGGCTCTTTTCCAAGCATTTGCGGCAAAAGACTCATAGCACCAGCGCCAATATGAACATTATAGTCTTCAATATCTTTGCCACTTACATGCACAATTCGTTGCATAATCATATCTTTCAGCTTTCTTGCGGCAGGTTTTGGCGTTAATCCGTAAACGCGAGCGTGCAAATTTGCTACTTTACAAAACACGGGGTCTCTTTTAGCAAACAAATCCAACCACCGTTTTGCTCCGTCTTTGCCGCTTAGCATAGGGCGATTTGAATTCCAGCTTACGCGCTCAATTGCATCGTTTGGATCCACTTGCAAGTAAACAACGCGGCCACCGAGTTTTGTATATTTTTTTAAGACTTCTTGCGTTTGTGGGCGCATTGGGGAGCCGCCGCCGAGGGCGATTATTGGGGCGGATTGCTCAGAATCTGCAAAAATAGCATCTTTAACAATTTGAGCTTCAATATCTCTAAAAGACTCTTCACCAAAATCCTTAAAATACTGGCTAATCGGCATATTGATTTTTTGCTCAATTAAATCGTCTGTATCTATAAAAGGAACATTCAAAATATGCGCTAATTCCTTGCCAACACGCGTTTTTCCAGCTGCAGGCATGCCGATTATAACAGCTAATGGCATTTTGTATTTAGGCACACCGTGAGTGGAACTTTGCAAAGATTCTTCGCTCATCTCATATGCTCTTTCCAAGATTGAACGTAACTCTTAGCATTCCTAGCAGTTTCTTCTAGCGAATCTCCACCAAACTTTTCTAACGCATACTTTGCAAGCGTTAATCGAACCATTGCCTCTGCAACTACAGAAGCGGCTGGAACTGCCGTAAAATCGGAGCGCTGATTAATTGCCTGCGCTGGCTGGCCAGTAAGAACATCTACCGTTCGCAAAGCACGAGGAATAGACGGAATCGGCTTCATTGCTGCACGCACGCGAATCGTCTCTCCATTTGACATTCCGCCTTCAATGCCTCCTGCGCGATTGCTAAGGCGTGCAATGTTGCCATCTTCGCCTGTTATGATTTCGTCGTGGGCAGCCGAGCCAGGGCGATTTGCTTCTTCAAAACCGTCTCCAATTTCCACGCCTTTAATCGCCTGGATTCCCATAAGCGCCGCCGCCAACGCAGCATCTAATCGGCGATCCGACTCAACATACGTTCCAACTCCAGCAGGCATGCCGTAAGCCAAAACCTCTACAACACCGCCAAGCGTATCTGCATTGGCTTTTGCTTCATCAATGCGAGCCATCATGCGCGCTTCGGCATCTTTATCTAGAGTACGAACAGGCGAAGCATCCAACGCCTCAATATCATCTGGTGTTGGCAGGGCTAAACTTTTGCTTACATATTCGCCGCCGATTCCAATAACGTGCGCAACTGTGCGCACACCCAACGCTTGGTGCAAAAACGCATCAGCTACAGCGCCTAAAGCCACGCGAGAAGCCGTTTCCCTGGCACTCGAACGCTCCAAAACCTCGCGCGCGTCACTAAAACCGTATTTACGCATGCCTGTTAAATCCGCATGCCCAGGGCGCGGCCTAGAAAGAGGCGCGTTACGGCCTTCTTTTGGCAAATCATGGTCTAGCGGATCTGCACTCATCACTTCAACCCACTTTGGCCACTCGCTATTTGCGATTTCGATTGCAATTGGAGACCCAAGAGTAACACCGTGGCGAACGCCTGTAAGCAAACGCACTTTGTCTTGCTCAAACTTCATTCGCGCTCCGCGACCATATCCAAGTCGTCTACGCGCAAGAGCCGAAACAATGTCTGCGCTAGTAATCTTAACTCCTGCTGGCACTCCTTCAATCATTGCCACCAGCGCTTCACCATGCGACTCCCCTGCCGTTTGCCATCTAAGCATGCCTTCTCCAATCGCGTTGTGCGTTATATTTATTGTTATACTTCTTGCACTTAATACTGTTCTTTATTTTAAATC
>CAMXWX010000048.1 GCA_947252975.1 uncultured Gardnerella sp. | reverse complement strand
GTCCACCACTGAGTACCACTTACATGCTCATTTGGAGGAGACACCTGCACATAACTCACGCCCTCAGGACCATAAGTTGTTTTGCACTCTTGAGCAATACTCTTCCAATTTTGCTGAAATGCAGTAACAATAACACCCTTACGGTTAAGAGTTAGATTGCTAGATTGAGAATTACTAGACTCACTACTAGCGCTTGCATTGCCAACAACAGCAAAACCTGTTATTAACATTGCACTCGCTGCAATCATAGAAACTATTTTCGACGCAAGGTGGCGATGAGCGACCATCTGCATATCCTTTCCTCCGTTGGCACAAACATGCTTCTATATTGTTTTATTGCCATGCAAAACATGAAAATTAATGGTGACACAACTATGTTTCACTTATTATTACAAACCAACTTTGGTTTACGCATAAGATTGCTTATTTTGAACGCAAATCGCCATAAGCACCTTGAATTTTCCGCAATTTTGCACGTAAGGAGCCATTATAACACTTTTGCAATTTTTACAAAAGTCAAAAATATAACTGCCATATTAGCTACGCTCTAAGAGCGAAGGCAGGTCGTCGCGCGCGAACGCCACGACCTACCTTCAAGATTCTATCTGAGCGTTAGCAATAATAGCCGCTTGCATCTAGGCGAGCATCTGGGTTTAGCAGCATAGCTTTTTCTGCTTCATGCCCATCGTAGCGCGATCCATCTGGCATGCGCGTGCCGTCTTTAAGCAAACGGCGATTTTCCACAGGCTCAAACAGTTGCACATGACCCATCATGCCCTCTTGCAAAAGTCGATGACCCGCAGCCAAACGCGCATTTGCCTTTGCTCGCCACTCGTTAAGTGCATCCGCGCCAGCGCTAGCTGCCACAGCCGCCTCAAACGCACCAGGATGCACAAGCGCCACGAATCCGCTAACGTGCCCGAATCCAAGCGATGTAGCAAGAGCCGCTTTAACAGAGCCAATGTGAATCCTCTTTCGCAACCAAACCATGTGGTCGTCGCGCGCAAGCTTAGGATCCACGCAATCAAGCGAAGCGTTGATTGGAACCCAACCACTTCTAAACAGCTGAGTCAAGCCATTAATCTGGAACACACATGCGCCACCCTTTGCGTGGCCAGTAAGCGACTTTTGGCTAATCACAAATAGCGGATTTCCGCTTGTGCGCCCAATCGCGTGAGCAAGCGTATTGTGCAACTCAGACTCGTTCGGGTCGTTTGCGTTTGTAGACGTATCGTGCTTAGAAACAACAGCAATATCGTCTGGCGTAACGCCAAGCTCCGCCAAATCGTGCACAAGCTTGGAATCGCGGCCGCCCAATCCTGCAGCGAGCGCACCCAATCCTGGAGCTGGAATCGAAGTGTGAATACCATCCGCGTACGAGTGAATGAATCCAACTACGCCAGCAACAGGCAAGCCAAGCTTAAGCGCAATATCTCCTCGCGTAATAAGAATCGTGCCGCCGCCTTGCGCTTCCAAGAATCCTCCGCGCCTGCGATCGTTGGCACGCGAGAAGAATCGCGGATTTATGCCCTTTTCGTACATTTCCTTGCTGTTTGCAGTAGCGTTCATATTGCCAAAGCCAACAACGGACTCAACGCCAATATCGTCAATCGCGCCTGTTACAACAAAGTCGGCTTTGCCAAGCGCAATCTTATCAACGCCTTCTTCTAGCGAAACTGCAGCAGTGGCACATGCCGAAACTGGCTGAATCATGTTTCCATAGCCGCCAATATACGTTTGCATTACGTGAGCTGCAACAACATTTGGCAACGCTTCTTGCAGCACGTCTGTAGGAATTTCGTGATTTAGGAATCTATCCAAATACAGCTTTCGCATAGACGTCATTCCGCCAAATCCTGTGCCTTGAGTCGATGCAACAAGAGACGGATGCACAGCTTGCAAAATTTCCGAAGGCGTAAATCCTGCGCAAATGTAGGCATCAACAGTAGCAACTATGTTCCAAAGCGCAATCGGATCTACGCTTCCAACCATCGAAGCTGGAATACCCCACTTTAATGGATCGAAGCCCTTAGGCAATTGCCCACCAACAGTGCGTGTCATGGCTGCTCGCCTTGGCACGCGAATCATGGATCCAGCTTTGCGCGTAACAATCCATTCGCCAGACTCTGGGTCGCTAGAAATCTCTGTGTGCTCTTCGTCTAGCGCAACATATTCGCGCGCAATTTGCTCTGTAGCAACGTTGAAAGATACATCGTGGTCGAGGAAGATTTCGGCTTCTTCTTCGTTTGCTCCGTCTTTGTAGTCGCTGCCCATACCAGTCTCAAACGGCCTTATTCCCGAGCGAGCCACTACCTCATCGCGATACTTTTCTGCAATGTCTTCTTCTGGCACAAGCGTGCCTTCCGCATCGTACCATCCTGGCTTTGGCGAATCTTGCCAAGTGAGCAATCCCATGCTCCAAGCCAATTCCAAAACAGCGCCTGCACAAAGCGAAACCGTTCCGTCATCTTGGATTGACTGCTCGGCACTAAAGCGCGTACGACCAGAACCCCAAGGGCCAATCTCGCCAACAGAAACTATAACGATTTGGTCTTGCGGCTTTGCTGTTACGTTCTTCCAATCTTCCAAGTTAACGCTTGCTTGAGCTGGAATATTTGGAGACGGAAGCGCCTTATTTAGAGACTTGACTTCAGACTTGACTTCAGACTTGATTGAAGAATCGTTTGAAGCATCCTGATTAGCCTGCTTACGACTATTCTCTTGCAAAGCTTGCGCTTTAAGCTCGTTCAAGTCAAGAGGCTCCGAGCCTAATCCACCTGTTAAATCAACGTCTAGAGGCGCCTTTGCAGCAAGCTCGCGCGCATCTTTAGTGCACAAGTCAAGCAAAAGATTTGCCATCTGGCTTGTTGTAAAGGTTTTTAAGCCACGGCTTTCAACAGCCTCCACAAGAGGATCATTTGCACCCATTAAGCCAGTTCCGCGCACCCAGCCAATCTTTGGATGAGCAAAAGTTACGCGATTCGACCACACTTTTTCTGCATGCGCGCGGTTAACAATGGCATCGAATGCGCTCTTGACTTCGCCATAAGCTCCGTCGCCGCCAAAAATACCGCGATTAGGCGATCCTGGCAACACAACGTGCATACAATGCTTTACATCTGTATCTGCTCCGATTTGCGCAAATCCTGCGATTGCGCGCTCAACACCCCAAAGCATAAGCCTGGATTGCGATTCAAAAAGCGCACCAGAATCCGCCAAAGTTCCACTAACTGGCGGAGCTGCAAATGGGAAGAACAGAGTTGGATTGTAAGCAGGCTTCAAAATGGTGGTTGTAGCGCCACTAACCTTCTTAGAAACTGTGCCAACCCACTTTACAAGAGTGTCAACATCTCTATAACTAGACAAGTTTGCTGGAACAAGCCACAATTTAGCAGAAGCTGTTGCGTGAAGTCTGTAAGCTTCTTTAGCCCACTTTTTTACACTCGGCTTAAAGCTGTGAGAAGTGGCAATAACCGTAGCTCCGCCTTCTAGAAGACCAGTCACAACTCGTGCTGCAATCGAATTTGGCGCAACGCCTGTTACAACAGCAACGTCTCCTTCAAAGCAATTTGAGAAGATTTGCGAATCGTCTCCATAATGCTCATGATTGCGCAACTTTGGCAAATCGCCAGTAGACTTTAGCGCATCTTTTGCGACTTGCTCAAAAATAGAAGACAATACATTGCGATTATTACCGTTGAATTTATTATCTTTGCACTTTTTAGCAAACCACTCAGCTTCGCGAGCGGTTGCGATCCCTAATCCAACAAAGCTACCGTAGCGGTTCAAAATTTCGCTAACGTGCTCAAGATCTTCGGAATTATTCGCGCAAGAATCATACTCAGAATTGTAGTAGATACGCGCCAAATCTTCGCGAGCGCTAGCCCAGCGGTCATCGAAAAGAATCGCCTTGCGCTCATCAAATCGAGGCTCCACCTGCTTTGGCCAATCCGCTCCAAGCTCAGCTTCTACAGCTGCAACAACAGCCGCATTTTCATCCGCTTCATCTTTTACTTGAGGAGTCTCAACACCAAGCTTTGCCAGCACAAACTTAGCAGTAGCAGCCAAAACGCCATCCGCGCCAACAACCTGCTGCGCAAAAGCTTCAAGCGCTGCAGAATCAACAACCGCGCCACCTGCAGCGCCAGAGCCTGCAGAACCTGGCTGAGCAAGAGTAATTCCGTGCTGTTTAGCAACTTGATTAATCGCAGAATCAATCAACGCTTGAGCTGCAGAAGCGTTCTTTGCTGGCTGCGTAGAAAGCTGCGCCAAATCGCCTCCGCGAACGCTTGCACCAGAGCGCGTTTGCAAAACAAGCGCCGCCAAAACGTGCGCACGCCAGCCTTCGCCAAGCTTATAGACTTCCGTAATTCGCTTATCTACTTGAGCAGGCTTTACGCCAGCTGCACCAAAAAGCGACCTCAAACTTTGCCTTACAATGTCGCTAAGAACGGCACCAAAAGCCTTGTAGCGAGGAGCTGCAGAGTTTACTAGCTTGCTAAGAGCACTCATTGGAGCTTCCGCAGCGCCGTCCACGCTAGGCACGCCAAGCTCGGAGCTTATGTCCATTAAAAGCTGGTTTCGCCTAGAAGATACACCGTTTGTTAACGTATCCGTTGTGTCGGCAGCGCCAATTTGGTCGGCGCGAATCTTTGCACTGTATGCAATCAGCATTTCAATAGCGTCCGACGCCTTAAATGCAATATCTGCAACAGAATCAGATGGCACATTTTGCGCAGAATTATTTGCATTATTATTTGCATTTATTTGAGCAGACGCAGCACTTGCCGTTGCGGTTGCTTGCGACTTTTGTACGGCCTCTTGGGAAGAATCGCCAGCAACCGACGCATCATTAACCGCGCTTTCATCGTCTTCAAAAACTTCTGGCACAAGCGAATCTGTGTCTGTTTTATAAACACGACTCTCGTCTCGCCCAACGTTATAAACAGCAACACGCTGACTACTAAACTCTGGCAATGCAAGCGTTTTTGTACCAAGATTTGCCAAAGTTGGAGCATTCGCTAAACCAACTTCAACATATTCTTCTACGCCTAATCCACCGCAAGATTCGCTAGAGAACATAAGCGCTTGCGTTTCAATCCAGCGAACAGGGGAAGCAAACTGCCAAGAAAGAAGCTCCGTAAGAAGCAATCTGCCGAGTTTTTGCTCATCAGCGGCATAAGAATCCCAAGTTGCATCATCTTGCAAAGCTGCTTCAATTCGCTTTGAAGGAACAACGTCTAGAATCTTTTGCGCAAATTCGCGCGTAAGCTCAAACGGACATGCAACCAAGTTTGGAATGTAGCGGTCAACAAGCACCGAGTAGTCAATATGCTTTGGAAGAAGCGAATCCAGCTTATCTCGGAACTCTGGCACACCTTTTCTAAGCAGCTTGGAATGGAATGGCACGTCAATTCCTGGAACCAAAATAAACGGCGGCTTTCCGCCATATTCTTTAGCACGCTTAGCGGAATCTTCGGCCAAGGCTTTAAGACCTTTTATTGTTCCAGCAATCGCGTATTGCTGACCTGCCAAATTGTAGTTTACGATTTGCAAGAATTCGCCAGTTTGCTTAGAGATTCCTTCAACGTACGCGTTTACGCCATCGTCTCCTACGCCAAACTGATTTGGACGCAAAGCTCCCATTCTATAGTTGGATCTGCCTTGCGCATCTCGCTCAATCAAATGATGCATAGTGGATCCTCGGTGGAAAACTAGCTCCAACACGGTTTCTAGCGGAATAATTTGAGCGAAGGAGCTTAGAGCATTGTATTCGCCTAGAGAATGGCCTGCAAAGTAAGCTGGCCAAATATCGCATCCAGCTTCACGCAAGCGAGCAGTTTGCGCAAAAGCAACAGTAGCGAGCGCAACTTGCGTAAATTGCGTTAAGTTAAGCAAGCCTTCTGGGTGACGATACGTTACGCCATTTGCTGTTAGTTCCTTAGGATTATCTCGAACAACAGCAAGAATTGAGAATCCGAGCTTTTCGCGAGTAAGCTTATCTGCGCGCTGCCAAGTTTCGCGCACAGCTGGCGATTTCGCACGCTCATCTAGCGACATACCTTGCTTTTGAATACCCTGGCCTGGGTACACAAAGGCGGCGCGCGGCGAGCTTGTAAGAGCACTGGCCTTAGAAACAATTTGCCCATTTACGCGGCATGTTACTTCTAGTGCAAGCCCTGCGCGTCGAACTTTTCCTACGCGCTCAACAGTTATCTCAACTTTGTCGTTAAGCTGCACCATGCCGTACATGTTGTACGTCCAGCCAATCAACTCGTAGCGCGCGCCTTTTTCGTCAACAGCTTGCGCAACGTGCTGAGCTGCCGCCGAAAGCCACATTCCGTGTACAAGCGGAGCTTTAAGCCCAGATATTGCAGCGCCTCTGTAAGAAGTGTGAATTGGGTTAAAATCGCCAGAAGTGCGCGCAAACGCCGTCATGTCTTTAGGCGCGCTCAAAACAACTCTTCTAAGCATTCTTCTAGGAGTTGCATCCACATCATATCCGTGCAAATCCGCGGCAGCTCCGTATTGTGCAGCAGGCTTTGGCAACGCTGAACTGTAGCTGCGTCCGCGAATCGCAAATCGCTCTGTTTCGTGAGCTAAACGCGTTCCGTCTTGCGCAAAATGAACAACGTTAATCGTAACAACGCGTCCAGAAGCAGACTCTTGCGCGCTTTGCGCCCAACCAACAAGGTTTACGCGCTCGCCCACATGCTTGTTCAAATCGCTATTTGAAACGTCTAACTCTATTAAGTGATCTAAATGAACCGCGTTAAGCAAGCCTTCGATTACTGGGTACCCATTTACCATTACAGATCCCAAAGCAGAATAAATTGTTGGCCAAGCAGGACCAACTAGCGCGTCTGGCACGATTTTAGACGCTTGAAGACCGCCAGAAAGTCGCCCAGCTGTAGAAGATTCGTGATCGATTCCAAGATTTCTAGAAAGCGTGTACGAAGATTTTACTACACCAAATGGCGATTCTTCACTTTGCTCGCTTACATCAACTTTAGGCATTTCGCTTAAAGCATCTCCCGTAATCGCAACATTTCCAATGCCTGCTGTAGCTGCAAGCATCTTATAAACGTGCTTTGGCAAGCGCTCTCTATCTACTACTGGCACGCCTCCTGCGCGATTTGCGTCTACAATAAGCGGAATCACAATGTTTCGCACAGCGTGATTCTTATTGCTGTTCTCATTCTTGCTTGAATCGTTAGCGCTTGAATCATTTCCGCTTAAATTATCCCAGAATGTGTCTAATTTAATGTCTAAATCAAGCTTAATTACGCTATCTTCTTCACTAACAACGCTTATAACGTAGTTTTCGCTATCATTTTGCGTTTTGTAAGCAGGATTAGAAGTTAGGTGACCAATCCAAGATATATTCGGGCATGCGCGCACGTATTCTTCAACGTTTTTTGCGCACGCGATTTGGCTAAACGCGCTTTGGCTAAACGCGCTTTGCGCAAGAGAAACTCTAGAATCGCCAGCAGCCGAACGTTTTATAACCGCATCTTCAAATCTTCCCAAAATATCTGC
>CAMXWX010000047.1 GCA_947252975.1 uncultured Gardnerella sp. | reverse complement strand
GCTTCCACCCGGGTATTGGTTCAAAATCTGGTGTGATCCGCTTATGCTCATGCGCGTGCTCACTCAGCCACTTCTTCTTCTTCTTATCTTCCAGTGTTTCTTCCTGCACGAAATAGAAAGGCATTTGAAAAACAGTCATGTGTTACCTCTCAATTCATACTAGGGAAAACAACTATGATAAACGTGCAAGACCCGGGTGTCGGGTGTTTAACATGAATTGAAACGTCTCCACCGTAGTAGACTGGACCGTGGTCACTTCCGTTAAAAGTAAATGTTGGTTGCGCTTTCATGTACAAGTCCATACTTTCAGAAGCAGGGTATACGAGGATTTGTTGTAGAATGCTTACACTTTCTAACCACTCAAGATGGGTTGAAGTATTAGCGGAACTCATATTTTCCTCGAGAATGAACGTTTTTACTTTCTGCTCGCTTATACTGTTTTTCACACCCTCAACTGCATCATTCGCCGTGTCGGCTGCGCTTTTAGCTCCCTCAGCTGTTGACTGTGCTGTGCTACAAGAGTTTTTTAGCGAACTAACCTCCGACTCCATAGAATCAATACGACTCTTATTCTTATTTGTAGCTTCAAAAGCTGCGTCTGCGGTGCCTTGAGCACGGTCAATAGCAGTGTCCGCAGAATTCATTTTGTTTTGAATCTGCTCAGCAGTATTCTTAACCGCCGTCAAACCCGGTACGCTAATCGTCACGCCATCAAGCGGATCCTGTGTCATCTGCGTGATTTGAACGTTCTCACCAGCACGCATGTACGAGCCTTTACGGCTAGCAGTCAGTGCTGCGTCAAGAGTCTGAATCCTATTAGCGTTCTCTTTGCTCTTATTAGTCGCGTTGTCTGCTGCTTGTTGTGCCGTGCTAGCCGCGCTAGCTGCATCGTTCGCTTTACTCGTAGCTTGCTCAGCCGTAGAGCGTGCTGCTTCAGCCGTACTGTTAGCATTACCAGCCACGCTTTTAGCGTCAGCCGCAGTCTGCTCAACCGCTTTCAAACGCGTCTCAGACTCTTGCAAAGCCTGAGTAACCTTACCAGCCGCATCAGTAGCTTGTTGTGCCGCACTGTTAGCCGCGCTAGTAGCACTGTTAGCCTTGCCAGCCGCCTCGCCAGCCGCAGACGCTTGAGCATTAGCAGTACGAGTCGCCTCTAATGCTGCATCCTTCGTCTGCTTCAACTCTTCAACCGCGCTAACCACACGCTTAGCAGTCTCACCAGCATCCTTAACTTGGTCAAGCACACTCTGAGCTTGAGCCACAGCAGTAGCAGACTCCTGAGCCGCATGCAACGCGTTATTAGCAGCCTCAACCGCTTGCTCACTAGTCTGTTTAGCTTGAGCCACCTCGCCACTAACATTCCTATAAGCTTGTGCAGCCTCATTACATTTTTGAGCCGCACTAGTCGCATCAAACCCGGCACGCTGAGCTTTCAAAACCTCACTCTTAAGCGCAGCCAAATCAGTCTCGGTTTGCTTGTTAGCAGCCTCAGTTTTCTCACGAACCGCGTCCACACTCTGAGCAGCCGTGTTCGCTTTACTCGTCGCCTCAGTAGCAGCCTGTGCCGCCGCCTGAACTGCCTGTATTGCACTATCAGCTTTATCAGCCGCCTCGGTAGCCTTACCAGCCGCACTATTAGCGGTTTGTGCCGCGTCAGACGCTTGCTGCGCGTTCGCCTTCAAATCCGCGATAGTACGCTCAGCTGCTTGTGCTGCGTCAGTAGCAGACTGTGCCGCCTGAGATGCCTTACTCTTAGCCTCATCCACACTCTGAGCAGCCTCAGTAGCCTGTTGTGCCGCCTCATTAGCTTTACTCGTAGCCTCAGCAACACTACCAGCCGCCTCGGTAGCCTTACCAGCAGCAGTAGTAGCGTCCGTTGCAGCCTGCTCACACTTACGTACAACACCATCAAACGTGCTCTTAGCATTGTTAGCAGCATCAACAGCAGCAGACACTCTACCAGCAACCGCATTAGCATTATCAGCAGCCTGTTGCGCCTTACCAGCCGCATCATTCGCCGCGCTAGCAGCATTATTAGTGCCACTCACAGCCTGCTCAGCACGCTGCACAGCCTCATCAGCCTTCCGCGCCGTCGCCTCACTCTCAGACACAAGCTGAGAAAACTCCTGCGTCAACGCAGAAACCTTAGCAGTCTGCTCACGCGCCTCACGCGCCGCATCAACCAAATCCGCGTGAGTCAACACCGACTCCGCACTACCATAATCAACAACAGGACGCTCAACAATCGCAGTAAAATTACGAGAACACACAACAGTATTCTCACGCTTCACCTCAAAACCAAGCGTCACAGAACCCGGATGAGCACAAGCAGCAACAGGAACAGCCACCTGCCAAATACGCCCGTCAGGACTATCAGCCGCCGCCATCTTCACGCGACCGCCAATCAGCACACCAAGCTGCCAATTGTACGTGAGATAAACCTCAATATTCGAATCATCAACCGGCACACCATTATCCAACAGTTGCACGCGGAGAATACGCCCATCCGCATCACCACCATGCAAGCGCACGTCAGGGATAAACGCGTTCGCATAATCCAGTAGAATCGGAGCATACGTCACATTCTGAAAATCACTCATGCTCAGCCTCTTTCTTGTCAAGCTCAGCCTTCAACTCTTTAATCTGAGCGTCTTTCACTTCAACCATCACACTTAGTGCGGCAATGCGAGCATTAGCCTGTGCTAGCATTTCGCTCAGCTTCGCGGCAACCGCACCATCAAAACTAACTGAATCCTTATCAGTCATTAGTTTCTCCTATCCTGTGGCATCAGACTTTTATAAAAGCCCTCAGCGGCATCCTGTAATTCTTTCTGAAAATCCGCGTCAGCCTCCAACTTCTTAACTACGCTTGCGTCCACGCAACTCGTATCAATACCAGAACCACTCTCAGCGTGTGGTTGTGAATCGTTGTTTTCGAGTACGAAAAAAGCCCCCGGTGTCGGAGGCTTCATTAAACCAAGTCCAAGAGTAGAACGCGTCTTATTGTAAGCAGCAACAAGCGGGCTGGGCTCGACTCGACCGCTACCGTCAACAGCCATGAGATTAGACGGGGGAGTACTATCGTCAAGAGTAGCTTCAAGCGCATCATAAGCGTCAGTCCACGCATTACGACCAGTTTTCGGATCGTACGCATCCCTAGGCTCTTTCGCACTAATAATAGCCGCGATAGCTTCCTCAGTACTCTCCAAGCCAAGCAGTGCGCTCCAAGACGCTATAGTTTGCGCACTAAACACACAAGCCGTAACCCCATCCTCACGAGGCGAGTCAAAACGCAAAATATAATAGTCACCTTGCTTCTCAATAGTCTGAGCCACAGAACCTCCTTTAACCCATGTTCCTATTCACAAGCCAGCCAAAAGTATTCGCATACACCGGCACGGGACACTTACCGTTCAGATTGTTTTCCAATCCGACTTTCCAAGCCGCTGCACGCCCAGTAAAAGCAACGTGACAATTAACCACACCCCAGTCAGAGTCAGACGAAGCAACAGCATAGTAACAACCGTATCTAGCCGGGCAACCAGTAGTAAACTCAAAAACTTCATGCTGGCGCGGTCCCATACCGTGCGGCATAGCAAGCCAATGGTAAGCAATAAAAGTATTACGATTATTTTCTTCACCGAGCGCACCGTTAAAATACAATTCACCGTTAGACACGTCAGCGCTCACGTAACATGATTCAAGCCCATTATTTGAGAAAAGCTTCGCAACACCACCGCCAGCTGCAGCATTCGGGTAAGAAGAGGCAAATAACCCAGCTGATAAAGTGTTTTCTTTGTCAGCGTAATCCCCAAATGCTTTAAGGTATACTTTCGCGTATTTACCATTTTCGTATGCTTCTTCTATGCCAAGGGCTGCTCCCGGGTCATGTTTGAGAACGCGACCACTAGCTGCCCAAAGCGAGCTGAGTGTGCTACCGTCGTTACTTTCACCCTCTGATGCCACTAAAGGATCCATATAGTGCCCAGGAGAACTAAAAGTAATCCCGGAACCTTTCCCCTCGTACCCATCGTCACTAATACGGGTAGTTCTAAAGTTAGGGCTTAGTACTACACCATACTTGCCAGGTAGTGAGGTTCTAAACTCGCCAATAAGCTTATTTTTCGCACCATTACCATCTAAGTGTACGGTTTCATTACCAGCCGTATCCCACATGCTAATAATGCCTTGAGTTAGATCCCACTTGCCGCGCGCGCCACTAATCACACCAGTACGCAAATAAGACGCGTTTAAATACACGTGACCGCCACTCAAATAAATACCCTGAGTATCACCATTGTTAGTGAGTTTGTTGAAAATAGCCTCCTGCGTCAAGGACTCGCTCACCTTCGAAATCACACCATCAGCACTATCATCAACAATCTGCTGAACCGTCTTACCACCAATCTTCGCCGACGCCTGCAGCGAAAACTCGCCAGTTTCCATGTCCCACCAGTTGCGGCCTTGAGCATCCATCAACTTGCCAGTAGTAATCGCGTTAGCGAAAATACCCTCGCCGGACGCAATATTCTTCCAATCCCAATCACCATTAGGCTTCCTCGAGTTAGAAGTACGCCAAAAACCGCCACCAAGCTGAATAGCACGAGTCGGATGCTGATTCTCAGGCTTATCATAAACCGTGATACCCTCGCCCGGCTTCAAATACGTATAGCCGCCAACACCGTTCATCACATCATTCAAGCGACCAATAAGGTCACGAACATACAATCCATTACCTTCAGCAACAGCATTCCACTCACTAGACTGAGCAATAAGCGCATCAAGCTTCTGCTCTTGAGCGCGGCGCTTCTGCGTGTAAGACTCTCTAACATTGCCGAGCGTAATACGCGTAGCGTCAACAGAATCGAGTAAGTCTTCCTCGATTTTCAGCACACGCCCCTCAACACGAATAGGAGGAGTGAAAGTCGTATCAACAACCTGAACCGCGTCGCCAACGCCAACACCATTCGCGTCAAAGCCAGCACGACCAAGATTAATCACGTCCGCCTCGTAAGACACTTGAGGCTTTGACACTTGAGCCAATCGCGCCTTAGCAAGCTTTAAAAGCTCATTACGGTCATCACAATCCTCAAAAACCGCATCACCCTCAAGCACACCCCAATACTGTTGCGCCTCAACATTATCAAGATACGATTTGCCGTCGTTTACTTCCTTAAGCCCAATGCGCCTAGAGTATCCGCCAGTAGAGTTACCATCATCGTCTGTCTTTTCCTCGCCTTTACCCCAAGCGTAAAGACGCGTAATAACCTGCTCAGCCATAAGAGTACGCTTAACGCTCTTCAAATCGCAACCATACTCGAATCGCCTCTCAGCGTTACGATTGCCGAGCTGCTCCAGCAAACTCACAGTACGCGCCGTAATCTTGCCGTTCTCAACGCTTATGCTAGTTTCAAGCTCAAGCCCGTATTCTTTTGTAATGTCTTGTAAGGATTTTAAAACACTTTGATGGTAGAAGTTTAGATCAGCGTAATGGCGTATTGCGCCGTTATCTACAGTGCCAACGTCCCATCGTGTGCCTTCTAATGCCACTTTCGCGCGCTCTGGTGCGGTTGTTTTTCGCCCTCGTTTGTCTAGTATGTATACGCTTCCGAGTTCTGCGATAGAATTCACGCAATATGCTGTGGTGACTGGCTTGCCTTCATCGCGCTGCGTTTCAACGCTTTGCACAATGTACTCATGCCACAAGCCTTTGCCATCTAAGTAGAGTATTCTGTCATTTTTCTCCACTCCGCCATCAAGCGTTGTAATGTCAAGAGTATCTGTACCATCTACTGCGCATGTGCTTACCGCTTTAGTAATAGATGTAATATCTGGCTTTAATGTGCCGTTGTAACTTACGTGAGCAAATCGCATTGATACTCCTTTACATTAAGGTTAATGGTGTTACTTCGAGTGTTCCGCTACAGCCTGCGCACGTGATCGTGTTTGCTCCTGGTAGCAGTGTGAAGTAGTCGGAATCGATTGTTGGAAGAATAATATTGCTGTTGACCCTGCAATTTCTGCTTTGTGGATTTGTGTTAATTGCTAGCGCTCCATTCATATGTGAGCCTGTACTAAAGGTAAGAGTTTTGCCGTCTTGCCTCGCTATTGACGCTGAGTCTGTGTCAATGGAGAGTGAGAATTGCGGCCATACTGGTCTGCTTCCTGGTATTGCCACATGGTTTTCGCCTTCATGCAGCCTGAATGTACGCTTTTTGCCATAAACGTATGGATTTGCATCAAGTGATAGCTCTAGCAATAGTGCACAGTGGAATGAATCTTGCCAGTTTCGTATTGTGTTCCAGTTTGATATGCTCCATCGTCCGCGATATTCTCCGTTTGAGTCGCTTGTTTGTAAACTTCCTTGCTTCCCGTGAATTTCTTTGGCGATATGCTCAAAAAGAGCGTTTACTGTGGCTAAATCGCCTAAAGCGTAGAGGCTTAAGGTGATTGCACGTTTTTGTAGGAACGCTGTGTGCGTATCGTCTTCTACTGTTGTGTCTAGCGCGCCGTTGAGTCCAGGAACGGTAATGCTGGAAGTAGTTGTTTTTGGTGCTTCTATGCTGATTCCCTTTTTTTCGAGATTCAGCCCCCATTCGTCGAGTGGGATTTTGTTGATTCTACATTCCAGCATTATTGTTCCCTTCTTTTATCTTCCTAGTGTTGCCATTTTGTTTAGCTCATTGTTCATTGGTTTTGCGAGAATTCCTGCCATGACTTCTCCGCCACGACCGTTCAGTTTCAGTGCTACGCCTTGGCTCATTACTCCATCGAACGCGTCGTATAGATCCTGCTTTGTTAAGCCTGTTCTTGATGCGTCGACTTCATAATTTGCTGCAACTTTTGCTATCTGGTTTTGTTGAGCGTTCCAGCCTCCATCAGGTGGTATAACAGTAGTCCTTAAGCGGATGGCGTTCGCGTTATTAAACCAGTCGCCGGATTGTTTAGTGAATCCTGCAACCTGCTTTTGCACGCCCTGCCATGAGTCTTCAAGCCCTTTGCTGAAGCCTTGCATGATGGCGTTACCCGCTGGAATAAGCAGCTTTTTATCGTAGGAGATTGGTCCCTTATGCTGCGCAATCCAGCTACCAATGCCGCCAACAAAGTTGCAAACTCCGTCCCATGCACCTTTTAAGCCTTTAAGGAAGCCGTCAAGGATAGCCTTTCCAGCGTTTAACAGCCATTGACCTGCACCTCTGAAGAACCCAAGAATCTTGTCTTTCAGCCCAGTAACAAAGTGGAATACAGCATCAATTCCAGCTTTAGCACCGTTTTTGATACCGTTCCAAATGTTACTGAAGAAGTTCTTGATACCATTCCAGCAAGCATTCCAAACGTTGCTAATTGTATTAAGAGTTGCCTGTATAACCGCTTTTATTCCATTCCAAACAGCTTCTCCAATGCCCTTAATGGCGTTCCATACAGTGTTCCATATGGCTTGAATAGCTTGAAGTCCTCCTTGAATTAAAGAACTTATAGAATTCCAAATGCCTGTTACAACGCTTTGTATTGCAGTCCAAACTCCGCCAAAAATGTTTTGAATTCCTTGCCAACATTTATTCCAGTTGCCTGTAAATACTCCAGTTATAAATTGAATAATTCCGGTAA
>CAMXWX010000046.1 GCA_947252975.1 uncultured Gardnerella sp. | reverse complement strand
CGCAGCGCGTGCAAATCGTGTTGACTCATGAAGGCAATCCAAGGCAGGCTGACACAGCAAAGCGAGTTGAAATCACTGTTGTTGCAGGAAGCACTGTGATTCGCGCAGAAGCTTCTAGCACTGATCAATTTAGCGCATTAGATATGGCGCTTGATAAGTTGACGCTTCGTTTGCGTCGTACTCGCGATCGTCGTAAGGATCATCGCCGTGGATATACGGAAATGACTCCTGTAGATATGGGTGCTGTAGAACCTGAGATTGAAACTACCGTTGAAGAGCCAGAAGAAAATGAGGTTAATAGCGCAGATGCTGCTGTTGCTTCCGATTTAGGTCCTGGTGAATCTGTGGAAGTAAGTGTTGGCGACACTCCTATTGTGATTCGTCGTAAGCTACATATTGCAGAGCCTATGAGCATAGATGAGGCTTTGTATGAGATGGAGCTTATTGGACATGATTTCTTCCTGTTTGTAAACAAAGAAACTATGAGACCATCTGTAGTATATCGCAGACATGGTTGGAGCTATGGCGTGTTTGAAATTGATACACCTGAAAATGTTGCTAAGCAAAAGTAATGGTTAAAAACATGTCTAAAGTGCGCGAATAAGTGCGCGTGCCCGTCTAGCACAATGTTGGGCGGGCATTTTTATGTAGAAATCAGACTCGCTAACTTACAAAAATCGTAGCCGTCGCGTAATATAGGCACAGTTTACGTCTATGTTGGCTAGGCCGTCGTCATAGACATGACCTAAGGGAGCAAAACGTGGTAGATATCGTCGATAAAGCCTTGCGTATGGGTGAAGGCCGTCAATTGAAGCGCCTTGAGAACGTAGCCAAGGCTGTGAATGCGTTGGAAGATGAAATTTCCGCGCTTTCCGATGAAGAATTGAAGGGTCAAACTGCTAAATTCAAGCAGCGTTTAGACAATGGTGCAAAGCTTGATGATTTGATGCCTGAAGCCTTCGCTACTGTGCGAGAGGTTTCAAAGCGTACGCTTGGCCAGCGTCATTTCGATGTGCAGCTTATGGGTGGTGCTGCATTGCATTGGGGCAATATTGCAGAAATGAAAACTGGTGAAGGTAAAACGTTGGTCGCTACTTTGCCAAGCTATCTGAATGCTTTGGAAGGCAAAGGCGTGCACGTTGTCACAGTCAACGATTACCTTGCTAGCTATCAAAGCGAACTTATGGGTCGTATTTATAGATTCCTTGGCATGAGCGTTGGCTGCATTATTACCGACCAGCAGCCACCTGAGCGTCGTAAGCAATACAATGCTGATATTACTTACGGTACAAATAATGAGTTTGGCTTCGATTACTTGCGCGATAATATGGCGTGGGAAAAGAGCGAACTTGTGCAACGCGGTCATCACTATGCAATTGTCGATGAGGTCGATTCCATTCTTATCGATGAGGCTCGTACGCCACTTATTATTTCAGGTCCTGCTGAAGGTGATGTAACTCATTGGTATCGTGAATTTGCAAAGCTTGTTTTGAAGCTTACTCGCGATGTTGATTACGAGATTGACGAAAAGAAAAAAACCGCAGGTATTCTTGATCCTGGCATTGCAAAAATTGAGGATTACTTGGGCATCGATAACCTTTATGAGCCAAGCAATACAGCTCTTATTGGTTATTTGAATAACGCTTTGAAAGCTAAGGAGCTTTTCCTTCTAGATCGTGACTATGTTGTCACCAACGGCGAAGTTTTGATTGTCGATGAGCATACTGGTCGTGTTCTTCCAGGTCGTCGTTATAGCGAGGGCTTGCATCAAGCAATTGAAGCTAAAGAAAATGTGGAAGTTAAGGCAGAAAATCAGACTTTTGCTACTATTACTTTGCAAAACTATTTCCGCATGTACGACAAGCTTGCTGGTATGACTGGTACTGCTGAGACTGAAGCTGCAGAGTTCATGGGAACTTACAAGCTTGGTGTTCTTCCAATTCCTTCCAATCGTCCAGTAATTCGTAAAGATAAGGACGATTTGATCTTCCGCACAAAGAAAGAAAAGCTTACTGCTATCGTGCGCGATGTTGCTGAACGCCATGCTAAAGGACAGCCTGTGTTGCTTGGTACAGCTTCTGTTGAATCTTCTGAGATTCTTTCTTCACTCCTTGACGTTGCTCGCATTCCTCACCAGGTTTTGAATGCTAAGCAGAATGCTAAGGAAGCTGCTGTTGTTGCTGTTGCTGGTCGTAAGGGTGCTGTAACTGTTGCTACTAACATGGCAGGTCGTGGTACTGATATTATGCTTGGTGGCAATGTTGAATTCTTGGCTGATGCAAAGTTGAAGGCTGATGGTTATTCTCCAGACGATACTCCTGAAGAATATGAGAAGCGTTGGCCAGGCGTTTTAGCTGAAGTTAAAGAGCAAGTTAAAGACGAGCATGAAGAAGTTAAGAAGCTTGGTGGCTTGTATGTTCTTGGCACTGAGCGTCACGAATCTCGTCGTATTGATAACCAGCTTCGAGGTCGATCTGGTCGTCAGGGCGATCCTGGCGAATCTCGCTTCTACTTGAGCTTGGAAGATGATTTGATGCGCCTGTTCAACACTCAGCTTGTTGCTCGTGTTATGGCTAAGGGATTGCCAGAAGGCGAACCAATTGAGTCTAAGTACGTTTCTAACGGTGTGCGTACGGCACAGAAGACTGTTGAAGCTCGTAACTTTGAAATGCGTAAGAACGTTTTGAAGTATGACGATGTTATGAATAAGCAGCGTACTGTGATTTATGCAGAGCGTCAGATGGTTCTTAAGGGTGAAGATATTCACGAGGACATCTTGAAGTTCATCAGTGACACCGTAGAAAGCTATGTGCGTGGCGCAATGAACGGTTCTGATAAGCCAAAGAATTGGGATTTGGACGGCTTAAAAGATGCTCTTAACTCTGTAATGCCTGTACTTCTTGATTGGGATCAGGTACGTGAAACTATTATCAATCTCAAGGGCGAAAAAGCTGTTTCTGCTTTGCGTGATTTGATCGTCGACAGTGTAGTAAAGGTTTACTCTCTCGTCGAAGATCGTCTCGGTGCTGATCCACTTCGTCAAATTGAACGTCGCGTTGTTCTTTCTGTTCTCGATCGCAAGTGGCGTGAACATCTTTATGAGATGGATTATTTGAAGGATGGTATTGGTCTGCGTGGTATGGGTCAGCGTGATCCGCTCGTTGAATATCAGCGTGAAGGCTACCAGATGTACAATTCGATGATTGAGGCAATTAAGGAAGAAAGCATTCAGCTTCTATTCCACATTGATGTCAATCAGATTGCTTCTACTGAAGATATTTCTTCTGACGATGAGCTTGATGAAGATGTTGCGCAAGCTTCGTCTGAGGTAGATGCTGAAGATCAAGCTGCTGGTATTGTTGGTCCTGCACCTTTGAGCCATGCTGAAGGCGATGTTCCATTAACCATGCGACCAAAGAATGAAGAATGGAAGACTCCATGGTCTGATGGACGTACATTCCCAGGAACAAATAAGAATGACGAATGCCCATGTGGTTCTGGTCGTAAGTACAAGCTTTGCCATGGTCAAAACGAAGCTGAAAATGAAGCTGAGTGACTTGAAAGCTTACTAAAGTAAAATATAAATAAAAGGCGGTGTGATCAAAATCATGCCGCCTTTTATTATATTCGATTGATTATTAGCTATACTCGAGCACCATCTCCATAATCGCTGTAATCTTCTTTATACGGATCAGGTTTTTTGCGATTCATAAGTAATCCTGCTCCACTAAGTAGCATTAATAAGCCGCATATAATACCAACAATGTTCGCTATAGTAGGAATAAAAGCACTTACAATAACACCGAAGATACCTATAACAAATAGAATCCACAAAACTACATTAACTAGAGATACGTTATAAAATTGTGGATTTGGAGGCACAAAATCATCGCCATAGTCTTCCATAGTCTTATCTAAATCGAGCCAACTTGTGCGGGTATTATCACGAGGACCTTTAGCAGTTATAATCGTGTGAGAATCTTGCATTCTAGTAGGAATAATATAAGATTTATGGCTACTTAGATTTTTTAAGTTAAATTTATTTTTTATTACACTTTTTTGATTTTTAGAATTATTGTCGCTTGCTATAGTGTTGCGCTCTTTCTTTTTTTCTTCTTTCTGAGCGTGCTTTTCAAAACTTTTTGCGCTACGTGAATTAGCAATATCGTTCATGTCATCAGAATGTTCTGCAACAAAAGATGACCATTCGTCATCAAAATCTCCGTTGTTTTGTTTTCGATTATTTTTTAACGATTCTGACGTTAACTCGTCATCACGGCGAGGGTCGTTGGTATTCTTAGAAGAAGTCATGAACTATACTGTAGCAAGTCTTCCTGATTCTATGCTTAAAATGTTCGAAATTGGACTTGCAAGAAAGGATATGGTATGTTGTACTGGTTCTTCGTGAAGGGACTTGGGGGTATTGCCCGCATGAGGATTCATCCATCAGCGCAAGGTGTTAAAAATGTTCCTAAAAAGGGTGGAGCTATTATTGCTGCAAATCATCTTGCTGTTATTGATGACGCGCTTCTGCCATTGACTTGTCCTCGTATGATCCACTTTATGGGTAAAGCAGAATATTTTGAAGGCAAAGGTTTAAAGGGTCGTTTTAAGAAGTGGTGGTTTACTTCTGTGGGCGTTTTCCCTGTAGATCGTTCTGGAGGCGCAAAATCTCTTGGCGCTTTGAATCATGCTCGTGAAATATTAGAAAAAGGTCAGCTTTTTGGCATTCATATTGAAGGCACAAGAAGCCCAGACGGTCGTTTATATCGTGGTCATACTGGTGCTGCACGTCTTGCTCTTGAAACAGGTTGCCCGATTATACCTGTTGCAATTATTGGAACTAGAGAATTACAAGTGCATGGTCAAGTTATTCCAGCAAAAGGCAAGACTAAGGCGATTTATGGCGAGCCTATTCAAGTAGAGCGTGTTCGTGACGAAAGTGAGATCACTCACGAGCGTTTACGCGAAATTACAGATAAAGTAACTAAGTCTATTCAGCAAATGAGTGGTCAAGAATACGTTGATGAATATGCTCAAACCGTAAAAGAACGTATGCGTCAAAAACGTGAAGAAAGTAACGAAAATAAGTAAAATATAATGCTGATTCTCATGCTATTAGATTAACATTATTACATATTTAAATTTTATTTATGTTCAAATATGTAAGCGGCGAAAGTTATTGAGCTTCCGCCGCTTTTATAATACTTAAGACACGCTTATATTACTGTAAGAGTAATAATAGAAGGATTTCCATTAGAATCCTTCAATGGCACTTCGCTTCCAGCTCCAGGGGATTGGAAGCGCACTACGTGCATTAAATCACCAAGTGGAGCAGAAACACGAACTTTAAGCCCTAGACTTTCAATAATCCTTCTAGCTTCATCACTGCTCTTTCCGCAAACGTTTGGCAATGTAACAGTTTTTGGACCTTTTGAAACAACAACTTTAACGCTATCGCCCCAATGTAAGTCAGAACCAGCTTCAACAGAAGCGCGGATAATCTTACCCTTTGCTACAGTATCGCTATTTTCTTCTTCGTACTTTACATCCAGCTTAGCGTCAGTCAAAGCTAAGTCAGCTTCATTCTTTGTTTTCCCAACTATATCTGGCATTTGTACAGGCTTAGGTCCCTTAGAAAGTAAAATACTTACTTCTTCGTTATGGTTCATGCGTGTGCCAGGTTTAGGGTTAATATCAATTAAGCTGCCAGCTGGTATATCTATAGAATACGTATCTCCTGACTTATCGTGAATAATGTTAGTAAAGCCTGCTTTACGCAATGTTTTCAAAGGATTTTTGCCATTGTAAGTCTTTGGATCTGTAATATCGTCCGGGATTGTAGCCTTACGAATTCCACGCGAAATTACAACATTAAGAGCACTATTATTGTGCTTTTGAATATGGCTTCCGACAACATCAGGATTTGTTGAAACTACTTTTCCTTCTGGCACATCGTCACTATAATCTTTTGAAACTGTGTAAGGAATTCCAGCAACTTTAAGCGTGTGCTCATATCGTTGCCAATTGACATCAGTTATTTTGCAAGATGCATAATTGTTGCATTGAAGGTCGTCAGGCTTAGGTAGCGTCCAATAACTGCCAGGACCTAAGAAATACCAAAAACCACCAATAGCAGCAATTGCTAATACTCCAGCTGTACTTAAACCTGCAATAATGAAAACACGCTTTTTAGAAGAGCGGTTAGACTTGTTTCCTAAGTCCTTTTCTGTATATGACAGGCCCAATGGTTTTGTTGCATTTAATTTGTTGTTAAAATTGCGAGAGCTAATAGCAATTGTTGGCATATTGCTATCGTCAAATTCTTCTAAAGGATTATCTTGCGAATTGTATGACACATCTTCTGCATTAGTAGCATGCCATTGCATAGCTTGTGTTTTTTGAAGATTATTCGCATCGAAAGCACTGTTGGACTTCGCTAGTGAATTGTCTATTGCTACATTATTGACTTCAGGATTATGTAGATCATTATTTGTGCGTGAATCGAGTTCACCTACAGAATTATCTCTAGGTATTGCAACAGTTTCGTCTGTAGCATTTTGCAATAAAGAGTTGGAATTAGCAGAAAAATTAGAGCCTGAAGTATTTATCGCTCGTGTAGCATCTGAGTCATTATTAGGATTCAATTTGTCCGAATAATTTGCTTCAGGGGGAACACGCAAATTATTAATAGGAGAAAAGTCTGTTTCTTCTGAAAACTCTTGTGGTTCTTCTGCTTTGTATTGCCAATCTTCAGGGTTTAATTGTGTAGAAAGTGCACGTAATTTTGCTAATGCTTCACTTGCATCTTTAGGTCGTTCGTTCATGTCGCGAGCAGTGAGGTTTGCTATGAATTGTGCAACTTTTTCGCTAATTCCAGGGCAAGCTGTAGCAATTGAAGGAGTGTTTTCATGCACATGCTTGAAAACAAGCGTAACAGGATTATCTGCAGTAAAAGGCACTCTTCCTGCAAGCATTTCCCAAGCCATCATGCCCGCTGAATACAAATCACCTTGAGGAGTTGCAAGATTATGCTCAATAAGTTCAGGAGCAAGATAAGCTGCTGTGCCAAGAAGCAATCCTGTAGAAGATAATGTTGCTTGCGAAATTGCTCTAGCTAAACCGAAATCAGTAATCTGAACATGACCTCGATCGTTAATTAAAATATTTTCCGGCTTAATATCTCTATGCACAACTCCAGCATTATGTGCAGAAGCGAGACCATCCAAAGTTTCTGCAAGTAAACGCAGCGTATCTCGCACACTGAATGTGCCTTGCATATTCATTTCATAACGCAAATTAACGCCATGAACATATTCCATCACAAGATAATCAAGCCCATCATATTCGCCCGTATCATAAACTTGCACAATATGTGGATTGGCAATTGCTGCAGCAGAGGTTGCTTCTCTGCGGAATCTAGCAATAAATTGCTGGCGATGCACTCCTTGAGCAAGTTGAGTGTGCATGATTTTAATTGCTACAGGTCTATCAAGGCGTTCATCTTCTGCTTGATACACAGTAGCCATGCCACCCTGAGCTATTTTGCGCACAATGCGATAGCGATTTTCAATGCGCATACCTGGCTGCGCCTGCGTAGCTTCATCCATTGTCACAATCCTTATACGCGTAAAACCATTTTTGCTACTTACGAGTGTACAAGCAAGATAGTAAAGAAGGCTAATTTCGAGCGTTATTTAC
>CAMXWX010000045.1 GCA_947252975.1 uncultured Gardnerella sp. | reverse complement strand
GCGGTCTCAACCTTGGCAAGGTTGCGCTTTACCAACTAAGCTATGTCCGCAATGCAACTTTACTGAACAATGTCAGCGCCGAAGCACGAGTAACTACTATACCCGAAATATTCTCAAATGCAAGCCCTCGCCTATTTTGGCGTGTCGTTTGGTGGTGTGTTTCCGTGCGATTTATGGAAAAGTCAGCCTTTTGATAGATGCGAATATATTCTCACTTAATATCTATCGAGTGCTGGCTCAAAACGCTATTTTTATATTTTTATTTACATTTGTGCTCCAAGCGTGGGATGACTTTCTCGCGTTTGGAGTTGATTTTGTTGCGCTGTGCTCAAGCAGGTTGTCTCGCCCCGCGATGTGGGAAAGACGGGTCAAAAAGTGAGCCCATTACCTGAGAAATGGGATCACCCCCCGCGTATGCGGGAAAGACCTAAGTGTTTTTTATTATAGGGTAGGCAAATAAAAAACTTGCCTACCCTTGTTTTTGCTTTTACTGTTGATTGCTTGACTCGGTTTTAGCTGCTTTACCAACAGTCTCTTCTAACTCTTGCCATGATGATGGCAGCTCTACGGGGCGATGTGGGCGGCGCATTGCCCACTCGCGGATCATGTCATAATCCCACGCGGGCTTTGTTGTCAGTACGCCAACCGAGTGTGTCGGTAGTGGTATTAGACCACGTGACTCACTCGCGTTTTGACCTTCTAAGGCTGCACGCCTAGAGCGCACCAAATACTGACGCATAGACTCGTAGCCAACACCAAGAAGCCGCGCAATGTCATGTAGTGATACGAGTACTGTTTGTCCGTTCTCATCTAACATGGTAAGCTCCTTTTATTTTTCTTTGCTACTGCCCGTTAAGCCAGCGGATAAGCCAGCAATGCCAGCAGCTAGAGTGAACCCAATGCCAGCGAATGGCACTTGCAAAATAACGTTTGTTACCGCGGTAATAGCGCAGATAGCTGAAATAATACCTAATACTCTTGCTCTACTCATAATCGTGTGGAAAGATTGAGGCTAGGGGTTCTAGCCAATATGAGTGGTTGGAACCCCCGTTTTTTACTTGCGCTTATCGTCGTGTCGTAAATCTAACCAAATCATAATGATGATAGTTAGAATGTTGAGCACTAGCGCAATCCAATCTTTTATTTCCATGTTCACCTCCTTTCATAATTAAATATTATCACAATGTGAGAACATTAGCAAGGGGGTGAACAAAAATTTTTTAGTCTTTCGCGTCTTCGCTATACTCGTGCAACAATGCCAAGCCTTCAGCCTCGCTAGCTGGTAGGGATCACCCCCGCGTATGCGGGAAAGACGCAACCGCACCATCAAAACTAACTGAATCCTTAGGATCACCCCCGCGTATGCGGGAAAGACTGACTGTGCGTGATGTAGCTATTTTTATGGATGGGATCACCCCCGCGTATGCGGGAAAGACCGTTGCATTCTACGGCTCATAGTTCACCTCTTAGGATCACCCCCGCGTATGCGGGAAAGACTCAAGGATGCTGGCGAAACCGCTAAGCGTGTGGGGATCACCCCCGCGTATGCGGGAAAGACTGCTATATGAGTGCTAGCGTATCTAACGGTGAAGGATCACCCCCGCGTATGCGGGAAAGACGCGTGGACTTGGAATACGCCGGTTATTCCGCAGGGATCACCCCCGCGTATGCGGGAAAGACACAAAGAAACAGAAGAACGCAAAGCCGATGACGGGATCACCCCCGCGTATGCGGGAAAGACAGTCACTACTGTACGCGCTGCGAAGCCAATACGGGATCACCCCCGCGTATGCGGGAAAGACACATTGGCTATCAATCGGAAATAACGGTTGGCGGGATCACCCCCGCGTATGCGGGAAAGACAATTTCATTTGTAATTCTGTCATTAATGGCTTGGGATCACCCCCGCGTATGCGGGAAAGACGCATGGCGCGTCTTTCTTAGCTCTAAAATCGTAGGATCACCCCCGCGTATGCGGGAAAGACTGCCTTTAGGTGAGGAATATGCTGACACCACTAGGATCACCCCCGCGTATGCGGGAAAGACATATCTGACGGCTTTACAGTGCCGCGCCTATAAGGATCACCCCCGCGTATGCGGGAAAGACGAAAAGGGGGCGGTGTTTGTGCCGTCCCCTTTGGGATCACCCCCGCGTATGCGGGAAAGACGAAAGTAAATTGCTTATTCACGCCTACGGTTAGGGATCACCCCCGCGTATGCGGGAAAGACAATGCTATTCGGGTTTTTGCCTTCTGCGATGAGGGATCACCCCCGCGTATGCGGGAAAGACACTTAAAAATCCCAATAAAATAGCTATTTTTCCAAGATTAAACAGCAAAAATTATTTACTTTTCAAAGCTATCATTATTGCGCATCACTTTCAATTCTACTATTACGCAAGAAATTTTAACAATTCTGTCAAATTAAAAACAAGAGGCGCTGTTAATCTAGCATCCAGAAGAGCTCTATGTGGAACAGATTCAGCAATGTTGTATTCGTGCAGCACTGTTTTTAATTTGTAGTTTTTTAAAAATTTCTTTTCTTTCTTTACAAAACGAGAAATATCAAAAATTTTGTTAATTGAAAGAGAATGATCAAATCTTTCATCTAATGAAGATAAAGCAGAATTTAAAAATGACATATCAAATTGTACGTTATATCCAAGTACAGGTAATTTTTCGACAAAATCAATAAATTCTTTTAATGCTAAATCTAATCTGACACCATAAGATTCAAGCATGTTGGATGTAATACCAGTTAGCTCAATAATTTCATTAGGAATAAAATTATTTTTGTTAAAATTACTAACGCTATCGCAATTAATATTTATTAATTTCTGGAATTCTTCAATTTTCCCATCAATGAACTTAACGGCTCCAATTTCGATAATTTTATCAACTTTGCTATTTAAACCTGTAGTTTCGCAATCTATTACAACAAAATTTTTATCTATTTTATCTATAAAATCCTTCCAGTAATCGGTACAAGTTATCTCTTCATCATCCGTAGTAAATTTTGCAGTTTGAGAAGCATTATCATAACTTAGATAACTAATATTTTCATTAGCAAGATTATTTTCAATTGTGCTAGAAGGAGTATTATTAATATTTTTATGCCTTATATTTGAAAATTTCTTTGCATTATGAAAATGTGCTGCATCGCTAAATCCATGTTTAATATCGTTTTCTAATGTATAAACTGTTGGAATACGTACCAGAGGTAATCCATCTGAATAAACCACTTCACGATGCGAATGGATAGTCTTAAAATCGTAGCCAATTTCATTTTGTGAAGAAAAGCTCATTGTTACAGCACCGTTGCTAACACTATCTTCTATGCGCTTCCATAATTCTTCTCGAACTCGACTATTAAAATTGCCAACGTAAACGCCTGTAGCAATTTCTTGCATCCACTTAGTTAAATCACCTCTTAAAGATAGTGGACAGTTCGTCATTGTAATCACAGTCAACGGCATCTCAATTTACCTCACTGTAATTTACGCCAGAAGCTACTAGATGTTCCTTATCGTCCCAAAGATGTATTACATCAACAGTAATTTGGTTGTCAATCGGGATTTCAAGAAGATTTTGTATATCATTAACGATACGAGACATTATGTTGCAATTTGCGAAGCAATCGCGCATCTTCAAACGCATTAACTGTTCAATGTCATCGTCGGATTCACACCGAGCAGCAATTTCAAAAGATGCAGGAATAGTTAATTCAGCTTTATATAAGTCTGCAATATCGTATACAAGAGAAAGATCATGTCCGGTATGCACGAACCCTAATCCAGGTGCTAAACCTAAAGCAGATATTATGCTATGTACTAAACCGTAAAGGCATACATTACCTACAGACAACGCTTGATTAACAACAGTGCCACTTTCAAAATCATCGACTTTATAATCGCGACCATTCCATTGGACATTGTATTTATTAGACATCTCCCTATATATGCTTCTTACGCGAGCTCCTTCTCTACCTCTTAATTGTTGCATAGTATATGACGATATATTTTCATTAGGGAAACGCATTTGATACATTTTTCTCGCAACGTTCAATCTTGATCTACTATTAGTAACAAGTTTTGCTTGTTTTTCCAATAATCTTGAGCTTCTTGACAATGCTCTACCATGAGCGTAATTGCGAACCCCATGCTCTCCGACCCAAACTATGCTTGCGCCAACATCTCCAAGTAATTCCATAGCTCTGTGAGTAATCTCAGTGCCAGGACCTAAAAGTAAAACGCCAATCATTGCAGCAGGAACTCTTATAGTTCCATTTGCATCAAAGACTGTAACAGCACTATCAAGACGATTAATTTTCGCATGCTCTACATATATAAAACTCACTCTGTCGCTTATACGTGGGAGCTCTGGTATTTCAGCTTTTTTAGCACCGAATTTCTTTTTCATACTGTTACAGCCTTTAATAAAATAGCGTAATTTATTTAATTGTCTAAAGGAATTACTGTCATCATTCCAAAGCCATACGCTTTCTTTTTGCCAATTCCTTCTAACAGTGTTTTACGCATGATGTCTGCGTCACTAATTGTTAAAATACCTTGATAAACAGCTTTACTTAATCGAATAGGTTTTTCTGACTTTGTAAATAAGCTATATCCGCGTTCAACAATAGCGAATTCATTTTCGTTCAACGAAAAACCTAATTTTTGTGCGCGATTAAGCAAAAAATTCATCTGCTGATCATAAGTAACATGTGGTACTACCCTACCTCTAGTAGTGCGAGTTTCAGCAGTATCAGAAATAGAAACAACAGGGTTAAGCGTCACACGAAATTGCATTCTCATGCCATTCATCAGTGAGCCTAAAAACTTATCATAAGTTTTACTTGACGCTGTTCCGGAAACACCATACATCTCTAGACGTTGCAAATCTGGTTCAGAATCACTTACGATAAGCAAGTAATATTTTCCATGCAGAACATCAACTCTCCATAGTTTTCGGCTTCTTTCATGATTCTCCCATTCGTCGGGAAAACTTTGCTCAACCCAATTGTGGAAAGCTCCGGCAGATTTAAGATCTCTCAATGATGAGGGCTTTTTATAATCAATTTCAACTCTGCTTAAATAAGACATTTAAGACTCCAATCCAGAAAAAGCATCATGCTCAGCAATAAAATCTCTAGTAGATTTCACATGCTTACTATCCGATGAAATACCTTCCGAATCCGAATTATTGTGGAGAATTCTCTTAATAGGTATTTCCACTTTTGACTCGTAACGGAATCCGAATTTTCTTTCCTTGTTAGAGAAAGAATTAACGAAATCCTTGCGCAATCTACGAACTGATTCCTGAATTTTATAAGTGCTAGTATCGTCTTTAACTAATTCTGCTGCAGCTTTATCTACTAAATCAGAATCAGCGTATAGGGATATAAATATCTCATTGTGCGATTCATTCGAAGACTCTGATGCTTCAGATAGTCTAGAAGTATTAAATCTTTTTTTAGACCACTTGTTTGCAAGCCACTCATGCGTTAATAGAGCCTGAATTACTCCGCAATCTTCTACGCCTAGAATAAAATCAGCTGTAGGAGGCAGCGATCTTCTACCTAAACTAGATTGAAAATACGGCGAGTGCAACGCATCGTTAATACTTTGAATAAGTTGCTCATTGTCGGATCCTATTGCAACAAGAAATATAGCATCTTCTAGATAGTAACGATTTGTAACGTAATTTTTTTCAAAATCACCATTAGGCTTATATTTTGCAGCAATATGATAATCTCTAAGCAAATTACCTTGCTGATCTATTCGTACTGCAAAATCCAAATCATTAAGCTTTGCAATCTCCTCATCACAATCTGCGCTTCTTCTATATCCAAAAGCTGCAGCAATCATACCTACTACAGCACTTTTAGATGGATAGTAGTCTGTGTGACGAGTCTCAAAATGCGAATCCGTACCCCATGATTGCAACGGTCCAGAAAACTTCAGTAATAAACTTTTCATAAGCTTCCTAACTGTTAAACACTAAATATCATCCAATAAGTGTCATTTATTAAGGAATTTACTGAAGAAATTCGGAGACTTTAGAAGAAAAATCATCTAACAATTGCTGCATACTTTGCTCTTCCACTCCTAATTTAAGATTCTCATTTGAAGAATCCATTGTTACGTAGAATGATGCAAGTGGCTTATGGACGAATTTTTGAACTTTCTCGTATTCTTGAGATAGCTTATCTATAGACTTTGAGACATATCCGTCTTTAGATTTTACTGGATCTTCAAATGCACTAACCAAGTTCACTGGCCTGTCATCTCTTAAAGTTACCACAAGCATTTGCGGCAAAGTTTGGTTAGCAAAAGTATTTGCTTTGCCAGTAGGCATTGCATTAGCGAAAGCTTCAATAAAGAGTCTAAGAGCATTAATTGTAGATTCTTTGTTATCGCTCAACTGATGGCTAAATTCATGTACTGCAACATTTGCATAACGATACAGCGTTGAAGAATTATATTCTATTGTGCCTAGCATTCCAGCTCCAGCATTATCCTCAGTAGATAAGTCATCAACAGCAGTATAGTAATCGAATTCAGCACGAACAGCGTGAGTGGAAATTGCGTGAGCAACTTGCGAAGAAGCATCTTCATTAAGCGATGGATCGTCTGCAAGCATGCGACCGAATAACGCAATATCAATAGGCGGATTATCTCTCAAGATTTCTTGCAGTTGCTTCTTGTCAGTAACATTATTGATTGCTGCTTGAGCTAGAGAATTTGCTTGAGTCTCGCCTAAGAAGAATAAAGCTTTTGCTGTAGGAACTGTTTCCCCCTTATCTGTCTTAGTTTTAACTCCAGCAGTATTTAACGTTTTATCTGCTAAATCTAATGCTTCTTGTTCAGATAATTCTGGTTTTAACGTAATGATTTTATCGGCAACGTATTTAACAATATTTTTGCTTCGTATTCCAACATTAGAGTCGCCGCTGTGCTCTTTGAAGTATTCACGCATTGAGTGTTTCCAGCATTGAGAACTTATTCTGGTTCTAGTTACACCGCCATATTGAGCAGTTTTTGGACTGCCAGCATCATCGCGATTAATATTGCATGGTGGAACAGTTTGGATTGCTTGAATATCTAAGAATAAATGAGCGTTCATTGTTTTGCCTTTCTAAATTTTAGTTAATTGTTTAATAACGTTGTTTTTGAAATATGTAATTTTTAAAATATGTGATGTTGCTAAAAAGTTATTGCTACTTGCTTAAGCGATAATATTCTTGTGCCCATGAAAGCCTTACTTTTTCTGAATCTTCAAACTGAAGCAAATACAAATCGCGCGCAAGTTTAGAATAATCAATTGCTTGCTTATTTTCTTTCGTTCTGCTTTTTAGCAATCGGACTAATTGACGAAGATAGTAGTAAAAACTCTCATAATCGCTTGCGGTAATCATAACACTAAAACGTCTATCCATCGCCCCACGTACGCCTTCATCACTTCTTAGTGTTCTTAAAGCTGTTCCCATATTGTTATAAGATTTTTCTTTTTCTGAATCTTCAGATTTGTTCAAATCTTTATAACTTGATTTTTCTACATAACTTTGCTCGTACAATGCGTATATTTGCAAAGTGTTTATAACAGCTCGCAATTGGTAGCTAACTTCACCATATTTATCTATGAAGCTTTCTGGCACATTGTTTAATATCCATGGCCATATTTCTACTGATTGACTTAATGGCTTACCAATTGTG
>CAMXWX010000044.1 GCA_947252975.1 uncultured Gardnerella sp. | reverse complement strand
AAAGCTGATAGATTAGATAAGTGACTAAGCAAAGGTTGGTGAGTCTCTTATGAATGATGCGCAAAAGCTTAATGGCGTTGAGAAAAACGAAGATTTAGGCAATAGTGCAAGCCATGATTTATCTAATGAGTCTAATGAATCTAATAATTCCAATGCTTCATACGAGCCATTAACCGCTGTTTACGAGCATTTAAGGCATTCCAGTGATTCTAAAGAATTGCATGAATTTGCTATAAAAGAGTTGCCAGATAGGTCGGATCAGGCAGGATTTTCTAGAGCGACTGCACTTTTGGAAGCTGTAGCAGGCAATTCAAATACTCCAGAAGAAGATCGCGTTCGATTAGCAACAGTAATGCCATTCCCGAATATCTTGGTTAAACTTTCTCAAGACGAATCAAGTAATGTTCGTTTAGCTGTTGCAAAGAACGAAAATGCTAAGAATTGGCTAGTTGGAAGGCTTACTAAAGATTCTTGCGCGCAAGTTAGAGATGCTGCTTTGTGTAATCCGCGAACATCTTGGAAAATGCGATTAGAAGGCGCGCAGACAAATGGTGTTAGCGCAAAAACGTTGGATTATCTAGCTTCTCTTGGTGCAAGCGAAGAAAGTAACGATTCGCCTGTGCTCTCTGCAATGGTAAGAAGAGCAGTGGCGCTTAATCCAGGTGTGTCGCAGCCAACTTTGATTGCTTTGTCTAAAGATAAGGACTCGGATGTATCGCTTGCTGCGTCAGAAGTCTTAAATAAGTCTTAAATATAAAAATAAGTCTTGAGTATAAAAGTAAAATGAATAATAATTGCATACGTTTGCATTAAAACCCCACAAATAGACTACGATGGAAACTATGAACACTAAAAATGAAGAAACAGTGCAACCAACAAGTCCGTTAAGGCGATTGGCTGAACTAATGGGCGTTCGTTCCAAATTCGTTGGATCGGATGGCGTAGAGCATCAAATCGCCGATAGCGTGCTTGTAAAAGTATTGCAATCACTATGCGTAGAAGCTCAAAACGATAAACAAATCGAAGAAGCAACTCAAAAAATCCTTAATGAGCGTCACACTCGCTTAGTTGCTCCAACAGTTTTGCACACTGTTGGTAAAGAAAGCGAAGTAAGCGTAAACACTGGGATTTTGGAGTATCCTACAGCAACACTTATTTTGGAAGATGGCAGTGAATACAAGGGTGATTTGCAAATTTCTCCTTCTAAAAACGATGTTGCAATCCCCGTAGACGGAAAGTTTGTAGCAACGTCTTTGCTTAAGATTCCTGCAGACGTTCCAATGGGCTACCACACTTTGCGCGTTAGTGTTGCCGACCGCGTAGAAGAGGCCACTCTTATTAGCGCGCCAGAAAGCATTGATACTATTGAGAAACTAGAAAAAGATGGCAAGCAAATTTGGGGTTGGATGGCTCAGCTTTATTCAATCCGCTCCTCTAAGTCTTGGGGAGTTGGCGATTACGCAGATTTGGCAGATTTGCTTGTTAAAGCTAAAGAAAAGTCGGGAGCGGACTTTGTTCTTATAAATCCGCTTCATGCTGGAGAGCCAGTTGCTCCGTTAACGCCTTCGCCATATTTGCCTGTTGCTAGGTCTATGGTAAACGTTACGTATATTCGACCAGAAAGCATTCCAGAATATAATCTTCTTAGCGAGCAAGATCGCAAAAGCGTTGACGATTTGCATAATCAAGTAGAGCCGCTTAATAATGATGCGCAAATTATTGATCGCGACGCAATGTGGCGCGTAAAAATGCACGCTTTGTGGATTATTTTTAAGTCGGGCATGTCAGATAAGCGCGCGAAAAAGTTTGAAGCATTTAAGAAAGATATGGGAGACACGCTTGAATCCTACGCAACTTGGTGCCTTTGCTACGACAAGTGGGGTGCGCCTAATGGCGATGACTGCTGGGAGAAGCATCTTACTAAAGATTCCGATGAGATTAGCGCTTTAGCAAAGCAATTCCCAGACACGCTAGAGTTTTATCGTTGGCTTGAGTGGGTTGCGTTCGGCCAGTTGCACGACGCGCAAATGGCAGCTAAAAAAGCAGGAATGCGCATTGGAATTATGTCGGATATGGCTGTTGGCGTGCATCCTGCAGGCTCCGAAGTTTGGTGGAATCCAGAGCGATTCGCCAATGGCGCTTGCGTTGGTGCGCCTCCTGATTATTTCAATCAGCAAGGTCAAAACTGGTCTCAGCCTCCGCTTAATCCATTTGAGCTTGAGCGCACAGGTTTTAAGACATACAGAGATATGGTTCATGGCATGTTTGCTTCCGCTGGAGCTGTGCGAATTGACCATATTCTTGGGCTTTTCCGACTTTGGTGGATTCCAGAAGGATCTACTCCAGGAGACGGAGCTTACGTTTACTACGATGCAAACATTATGCTTGGCATTCTTGCTATTGAAGCCACGCGCGCAAATGGCGTTGTAGTTGGAGAAGACCTTGGCGTTGTGCCAGCTGAAGCTCTAGAAGTTTTGGCTAAGAATAAGGTTCTTGGATGCACGGTTGAGTGGTTTGAACAGAGAGATGGCGCGTTCCGCGAGCCTAAGAAGTGGCGCGAAATGACGCTTGCTTCTGTAAACACTCACGATTTGCCACCTGCTGCAGGGTACTTAAACTACGAGCACGTTAATATTCGCGAGCGTTTGAATCTTCTTTCTGGATCTGTAGAAGAGTTCCGCGCTGATGCTGTTAAAGAGCATAACGCAATGCTTAAGATGCTTGTTTCTGGCGGATTCTTAAGCGAAAGTGCGTTAGAAGACGAGTCGCAGCATGAGCAAGAGATTGTAGAAGCATTGTATAAAGCGCTTAAAGCTGCGCCTTCTAAGTTGCTTGCTGCGTCGATTGTTGACGCCACTGGCGAGAATCGCGCGCAAAATCAGCCTGGAACTAACGACGAATATCCAAATTGGCGTATTCCTTTGGCAGATGCCGATTGCAATCCTGTTCTTTTGGACGATTTATTCGACTTGCCTAGAGTTAAGTCTTTAGCGCAAATCATGAATAAATAGAGATGAATAAATAGAGATAGATGCATTATTAATTGCGGGCTGCAGCGTTTGTTTTTGACTTGCGAGCGTTGTAGTCCGCATTTGCATAACGTTGTAGTCCGTGTTGTATGTAAAATAGAAGTTTGCAAATAGTCGTCATATGGCGATATACTTGCAGATTGTTGTGTTTCCCTAAGGGGTCCTTCAAAGCGCTTTTCCCACTCGCCATCGAGGACTTTCAGGGAGCCCACGGATTATGAGTAGAGTATCTTCTATAAACCAAGAAGATATAAAGCTCGAAACACAATAGAGAAAAGGTACGATTGTGAAGACTTTCACACCGAAACCAGCAGATTTAACTCATGACTGGTACATTATCGACGCCACTGATGTGGTGCTTGGTCGCTTGGCTTCCCAGGTAGCTATTTTGCTTCGTGGTAAGAATAAGCCAACTTATGCTCCTCACGCTGATTCTGGCAATCACGTTATTATTATTAACGCAGATAAGATTGCTTTGACTGGCAATAAGTTGAGCAAGGAATTGTATTCCCACTCTGGCCGTCCAGGCGGACTTCGCCGCGATAGCTATGCTGAGCTTTTGGAGAAGAATCCAAAGCGCATCATCGTTTCCGCTGTTAGGGGAATGCTTCCAAAGAATCGTCTTGCTAAGGTTCAGCTTGATCGCCTTCGTGTGTTCACTGGCGCTGAGCATCCTCATATTTCGCAAAAGCCACAGGTCTTTGAGATCTCTCAGGTTAGCCAGCAGGCTAAGTGAATCGTAAGGAGAATATGATTATGGTAGATAACAACAACTCCGCGGTTCTTGAGAACGAAGAAGAACTGACTAGCTACACCACCGAAACCAACGCTGGTGCAGGCACTGGTACTTCCGCTATCGCTCCAGGCTATGGCACTGGTCGTCGTAAGGAAGCCGTTGCTCGCGTTCGCTTGGTTCCAGGTTCTGGTAAGTGGACTATTAATGGCCGCACTCTTGAGGAATACTTCCCATCTCGCTTATTGCAGCGCGAAGTTAATTCCCCAATCGTGCTTCTAAAGCTTGAAGGTAAGTTCGACGTTGTCGTTTTGGTAGATGGCGGCGGCACCACTGGTCAGGCTGGCGCAATCCGCTTGGGCGTTGCCCGCGCTTTGAACGCTATTGACCGCGATGCAAACCGTGCTTCCTTGAAGAAGGCTGGCTTCTTGACTCGCGACGCTCGCGTTGTGGAACGCAAGAAGGCTGGTTTGCACAAGGCACGCCGTGCACCTCAGTTCTCGAAGCGTTAAGCTGCGAAGAATTACAACTTCAATGGCTCCTGGCTTATGCTGGGAGCCATTTTTTATTCGTGTGTAATCTAGAATCAAGTTAAATGTTATTAATCGTTTGTAAGTAACAGCTAAATCTAACATTCTAGAAAATTTTTCAGCAAATCGCACATAAATCATTACAAATAAGAACAAATAACGAACATTAGGGGATAAACCTCGCTCATAAATAGCGCAACTCGCTGCAAACTCAAAATAGTACAGTAATTCAAGTAAATTGTGAAATGTATCACATACCAGCATTATGATGCGTCTTTCATAGAAGATTATGCATGTAAATGTTGATGTGCAAAAAGCGTAGAAGTACGTAAGGAATCTAAAGATCAAGGAGGACCAAATGGCGCAAGCGCAAGAAACAGCGCAAGAAAATGTGCTCGATGAAAAAGAGCAAGCGGCATTAGTTGCAAAGCAAGAAGTTGACGAGTTAGCTAAAAAAGCAAAAGTCGCTTTAGATGAATTTGAAAAGTTAAATCAAACTCAAGTAGACCGAATCGTAGCAAAAGCATCGATTGCAGCTCTAAACAAGCATTTAGTCTTAGCAAAAATGGCTGTTGAAGAAACAGGCAGAGGATTAGTCGAAGATAAAGCTACAAAAAACATCTTTGCGTGCGAACATATTACGCATTATCTTGCAGGCCAGCGCACAGTAGGCATTATTAGAGAAGACGACGTTCTTGGAATCGACGAAATCGCTGAGCCAGTTGGCATTGTAGCAGGTGTTACACCAGTCACAAATCCAACGTCTACAGCCATTTTTAAGTCGCTAATCGCACTGAAAACTCGTTGCCCAATTATTTTTGGCTTCCACCCATTTGCCCAAAAGTGCTCTGCGGAGGCGGCAAGAATTGTGCGCGATGCTGCAATAGAAGCAGGAGCGCCAGAAAATTGCATTCAGTGGATTGAGCATCCATCAATCGAAGCTACGGGAGCTTTAATGAAGCACCCAGATGTTGCAACAATTCTTGCAACGGGTGGTCCTGGAATGGTTAAAGCTGCTTATTCTTCGGGTAAGCCAGCATTGGGCGTTGGTGCAGGAAACGCTCCAGCATATGTTGATGCAGACGTAGATGTTGAGCGCGCTGCAAACGATTTAGTGCTTTCAAAGCATTTTGACTACGGCATGATTTGTGCAACAGAGCAGGCGATTATTGCACATAAAGACGTGTATGATCCTTTGAAGCTCGAATTAAAGCGCCGTAAAGCTTACTTTGTAAACGAAGAAGAAAAAGCAAAGCTCGAGAAGTACATGTTTGGTTGCACGTCTTATAGTGGCCAAACTCCAAAGCTTAATTCTGTTGTTCCTGGAAAGTCGCCTCAATTTATTGCGCAACAGGCTGGATTTGAGATTCCAGAAGATGCTGTGATTCTTATTGCTGAGTGCAAAGAAGTTGGCGAGATGGAGCCTCTAACAATGGAAAAGTTGGCTCCTGTTCACGCTTTACTGCGCGCAGATAACAAGGAACAAGGCTTTGAAATGTGCGAGAAGATGCTTGTGCACGGAGCTGGTCACACTGCTGTGATTCATACCAACAATCAGCAGCTTGCTCGCGAATATGGTAGCCGCATGCATGCTTGCCGAATCATTTGGAACTCTCCAGGATCTTTGGGTGGCGTTGGAGACATCTACAACGCAATCGCGCCTTCTTTAACTTTGGGATGCGGTTCTTATGGTGGAAACTCTGTTTCTGGAAACGTTCAAGCGGTAAATCTTATTAATATAAAGCGCATAGCGCGAAGGAATAACAATATGCAATGGTTCAAGATTCCGGCCAAAACGTATTTTGAGCCGAATGCTGTTCGCTATTTGCGAGACATGTATGGCATTGAGCGCGCAGTTATTGTGTGCGATAAAGTGATGGAACAGCTTGGCATTATAGACAAGGTGATTGATCAGCTTCGTGCTAGAGACAACCGCGTAACGTTTAGGATTATTGATTACGTTGAGCCAGAGCCAAGCGTTGAAACTGTTGAGCGCGGCGCGGAAATGATGCGCGAAGAGTTCCAGCCAGACACGATTATTGCTGTTGGCGGCGGATCTCCTATGGATGCTGCAAAAATTATGTGGCTTCTTTACGAGCATCCAGAAATTTCCTTCGCTGATTTGCGCGAAAAGTTCTTCGATATTAGAAAGCGCGCGTTTAAGATTCCGCCTCTTGGCAAAAAAGCTTGCTTGATTTGCGTACCAACGTCTTCTGGAACAGGATCGGAAGTTACTCCGTTTGCTGTTATTACAGACCATAAGACTGGCTATAAGTACCCGATTACGGATTACGCGATTACGCCTTCGGTTGCAATCGTGGATCCAGTTTTGGCGCGTACGCAGCCTAGAAAGCTTGCTTGCGATTCTGGTTTTGACGCTTTGACGCACTCTATGGAAGCTTTTGCTTCTGTTTATGCTAACGACTTTACGGACGCAATGGCATTGCATGCAGCAAAGTTGATTTGGGAGAATCTTAACGATTCTGTGAACGCTAATGACCCTGAGCGCAAGATTCAAGCTCAAGAGAAGATGCATAATGCAGCTACGATGGCTGGAATGGCGTTTGGCTCGGCGTTCCTTGGAATGTGCCACGCAATGGCACATACAATCGGGGCTTTGTGCCACGTTGCGCACGGCCACACAAATGCGATTTTGCTTCCATATGTAATTCGCTACAATGGTCAAATTCCACAAGAGCCTACAAGCTGGCCAAAGTACAATCGCTATATCGCTCCAGAGCGCTACCAGCAGCTTGCTAAGAATCTTGGTGTAAATCCTGGTAAAACTCCTCAAGAGGGCGTAGAGAATTTGGCGCGCGCTGTTGAAAATTATAGGGATAATCTTCTTAGCATGGATGCTTCGTTTAAGGCGTGCGGTGTGGACGAAGAATACTACTGGTCTTTGTTGGATCAGATTGGTATGCGTGCTTACGAAGATCAGTGCGCTCCTGCAAATCCGCGTATTCCTCAAATCGAAGATATGAAGGATATTGCGATTGCAGCGTATTATGGTGTCTCTCAAGAAGAAGGACATCGTATGCGCCTACAGCGTGAATCGAAGTAGAATTTAAGTAAAATTTATTGCATGATTATTTGAGTGGTTATCTAAGTGATTATCTAGGTAATTATTGAATGATTATTGCATATTTAGTTACAAATGGCAGAGGCTGCACTAGCTGTAGTTTCTGCCATTTTTCGTTGGAAAATAGCCGACACGCCCGATTTTTGTTAATCCAAGGTTGATGGTTTAATTACTTAGTTGCCTGTTTTTAAGGCTCGCATATTGTAATTCAAAAAAGCGAGCGCAGAAGCAGAAATCGCAGTTTTTTGTTGATTTTTGTAGGCTGCGCACTGATGTGGAATGGCCTTTAGTGTCTATTCTCCCGGTGCCCTTTGATACAGGTTGGTAAACAGTAAACGAATCGCTAGAAAGGGCGGACGGCAATGGCGG
>CAMXWX010000043.1 GCA_947252975.1 uncultured Gardnerella sp. | reverse complement strand
TTCCTTCACACGGAAGGGGTCATAGGTTCGATTCCTATATCACCCACAATATGTTTGTTTTCGCGGTATTTTGCCGCGTTTTTTTTTTACTCATTGACGAGCTCGCGAGCGATATTCTCGAGTCATTTCCGCTTTTAGACTATAACCCCCCGCTTTTTGTAGTCGAACACGCCGTTTAGAGCTATAAAAAACGGATGTCTACAAAAGCGGATGTCTACAAAAGCGGGCAATAAAAAGGCCCAGAGCAATCGCTCCAGGCCTTTTATGGGTTTATTTATAGAGGCTACTAGCTAGTTGCGCTTCTTGCGGCGAGATACAGCCTTTCCTGCTGCTCCCATGCCAGCAAGCATCGCAGATGCAAGAGCACTTAATGCAACACCAACGCCAGTATTACCTAGCGCACCTTTATCTCTTCTAGATCCACTATTGTGAGATTGGTTTCCATGATTATTGCTGCCATTGTGGCTGCTAGCATCATTTTTGTTGCCATTATTCTTTGCGTTGTTGGCGTTGTTGGCGTTCTTGGCGTGGCTTCCACTATCGTGGCTTCCGCTATCGCTACTACCGCCGTTGCCATCGTCATCGCTACCGCTATCGCCGCTTCCGCTATCGCCACTACCACCGTCTCCAGGCTGCGCAATCGTGCCTGTAACGGTGCTAGACGAGCCGCCAGCAGTGCTATCTCCGCTGTTCTTTGCAACAGCAGTAATCGTGCTTCCGTCTTTAACGTTTGCAGCTGGAATCGTAACAACGCCAGTCTTTGGATCAACAGTTACGCCGTTAGGAGCAGTGCCGTCAATCTTCCACACGCGCTTATCGCCTTCGGCGATAACGGTGACTGTAACAGTTTGCGGCGTGCTTCCGTTGCCTTCAGGCGTATATGTAATAACAACCTTATCTATGCGCGTATCCGTAAGATTTGGCGTTATAGTGGCGCTTCCGTCTGCAGGAGTGTCTATGCGTGGAACAGCAATATCTCCACCAACCGTTACTTCAACAGTGTTTCCAGTCTTAGCAAAATCACCTGTGCCGTTTGTAGGTGTAAGGTTTACAATCGCGCCAGGCGTTTGCTTGTTGATAGTAATAGTGAAGTTGCCATCTTTATCTACAGTACCAGTTCCGATTTGATTGCCATTGTTATCGGTAACAGTTACCTTCGCACCTGGAAGCGTCTTTCCAGTGATGATTTGCTTAGTAGAATCATCTGGATTATCTTTCAGTGTTTGCTGAGTAATCTGCGGAGTCTTAAAGCCAGTCACAGCAGTAGCAGGATCAGATGGTTTGTCTGTCTTGTTCTTAGATACTGCAGTAATAGTGCTGCCATCCTCCAAATTCTTTGCTGGAATAGTAACAACGCCAGTATTTGGATTAACAGTTACGCCATCTGGAGCGTCTCCGTCAATCTTCCACTTACCATCGTTATCCTTCTTAGCAATAATTGTGCGAACTGGCTGTTCTGGACCATTGATTGAATTTGGCTTAGCATTGATTTCAATCTTTACAACCGTTGTGTCGCCAGTTGGCGGAGTTACAGTTACGTTTCCGTCGTTCTTCTGGTTGTCGGTTGGTACCGTAATCGTTGGCTTTTGTGGTTTAGCCGTGACGGTTACTTCTACTGGAGTGCCTTCTTCATTACCTTTGCTTGGAACAAGCTTGAGTGTTGTACCAGGATCCTTCTTATCGATTTCGATAGTGAAGTTTCCGTCTTCGTTGGCAGTTCCAGTACCAACAGTATTACCGCCATTGTCTTTGACAGTTACGGTGTTTCCTGGCTGAGTTTTACCAGTAATAGTGGTCTTATCAGGCTTAGTTGGCGTGTTTTCAGCATTGCCATCATTAATAAATGGCTTGTCTGTAACGTTTAGAGTTACTTGCACTTCTACTGGGTTATTTACGCCTGGAATCTTGACGAGCACAGTGCCTTTAGTGGTGCCTGGCTTGTCAGTATTTGGAGCAGCATCTTTCTTCCAGTCGAAGGTGGTTCCCTGAGGTAAATCATCTTTGTTGGAGATGCTGTCTTCTGGCTTTGGCTTGGCGTTTACTGGCACGCTCACCGTCTTGCCTTCTGGATTTGGCACAACAAGCACGTTTACAGGCACATCTACAGGAGTCATTCCTGGAACCGTAATAGTCACAACGCTTGGCTGGTTGCCAACGTGTGACGTATCAGGCTTGCCGCCTTTCTTGCCGTCTGCGTCTTCCTTCCACTTGAACTGTGTACCATCTGGGAAGTTGCCCTTATTTGCAATAGCATCTTCTGCGTTAGGTTCTTTGCCAGTTGTATTGCCATCCTTCTTTTGCAGCACAGTCATATCTTTTGCAACAGGTGCTGGTATAACGTTTACGCTTACAGGAACTGTTATAGGGTCTTTTATGCCTGGAACAGTTACAACAACGATGCCAGGTACGCTATTGCCAGCCTTAGACGTGTCTGGCTTGCCAGACTTTCCGTCTTTGCCTGTACCCCAAGTAAAGGTAGTGCCATCTGGGAAGCTGCCATTGTTCTCAATGCTGTTCTTAGGATCAGGATCGCTGTTCTGAGCAACGGTGGTTTCCTTCGCTATAGGCTCAGGAGTTACGTTCACAGGAACTTCGACATCAACAGTGTAGCCTTGCTTGCCATTTACACCTGGAATAGTGACGGTTATTACGCCTTTCTTGTCTTTGCCAGACTCGTCTGTTTTTGGCTTAGTCTTCCACTCGAACGTAGTGCCATTAGGGAACTTATTCTTATCGGTAGAATCCTTAATAACATCCTTAGCTTCTGGCAGTGTGCCATTTAGTGGAACGTTCACAACATTCGCTTCTGGCTTTGGCAAAACGTTCACTGTTACAGGCACTTCCACAGGGGATTGGCCTGGTAGGGTGACTAGTATAACTCCATCTTTCTTTCCAGAGTTGCTGGTATCTGGTGTATTCTCAGGTTTCCATGTAAAGGTAGTTCCGCTAGGATACTTACTCGTTTCGCTAGAATCCTTAATAACATCCTTAGCATCTGGCAACTTGCCTTTTTGTGGCACGTTGACTTCAGATGCACTTGGGTCAACAACGTTAACCTTTACTGGCACTTCTTGAGTAGTAGATCCAGGAATAGTGATCTTTACTTTTCCGGACTTGTTGTTGCCTTCCTCAGATGTGTCTGGTTTTTCGGTCCACTCGAAGATGGTGCCATCAGGGAACTTATCCTTATTAGAAATCATGTCTTCTGGCTTAGGTTCCGCACCCTTTGGCACAGTCATGCCAGTTTTCGCTTGTGGCTTTGGAGCCTTAATAATTACAGGCACGTTGATCAAGGTTTTTGATCCATCCGGATACGTAACCGTTACAGGCACCTCAAACTTGCCAGCCTTATCTCCAGCAGGGATCTGAGCCTTATCACTATCAGCAATAGAGTAAGTTGGATTATCTTTTTCGCCTGCTGGCCAATTAGGAATCGTAACCTTACTTGTAATGTCGCTATCCGAAGGCTTTCCGCTGTCGATATTTCTTTCAAGTGGTTCAGCTTGTGGAGTATGCGTATTCGCATCCGCATCCTTAACAACCACATGAACATTTACAGTGTCAGTTGTGCCATCTGGGTAAGTAACAGTAACCGGCACGTTGCTTTCGCTTGGAGTATTAGTATTTGGAAGCGTTGCTCCAGTTCCTACATTCTTATTCGGTTGCTTTTTGCCGGTTGGATAATTAGGCACACTTACTTGACCGGTAATATCGTCATTGCTAATCGTTTCGCCGTGCTTCTTCGTAAGAGTTTTAGCGGTTGGTTCGTAAGAGTCGGAATCCTTATTCAAGATTGTAACGTTTACGTCCACATCTTCGCTTGTGCCGTCCGGATAAGTTACTGTTACAGGTACTGTGTAAGCTCCAGGCTCTGAGTTTCCTCCTGGAATCTTCTTAGTGTCCTTGACTTTGTAAGAGATTTTAGTTGCATCTCCAACAAAGTGTGGAACCGTAACCTTATCAGTAATATCCTTATCGTTAATAGTTGAGCCGTAAGGCTTTTCTAGCGTAGAAGACGTTGGCGTGTAAATATCCTTGTCAGTGTCCTTAACTACCACTGGAACTTCAAGAACAACTTCTGACCCATCTGGGTATGTGACCTTAACAGGAACATTAGTTGTGCCAGTCTTAGTCATATCAGGCAAGTTGTTTTTGTTTACAAGCTCTACTTTTGTTTTGCTCTTATCCGGGGTCTTGCCATCAACTGTAGAAGTCTTTACAGCATTCTTAATGTCATCAGCTGTGATTTCATCACCACGGTTTTTCTTAACTTCGTTTGCGCTTGGTGCGTAAGTCTTAGTATCAGGATCTCCAGTAGTAACTTTTACTGTAACGCGAGATTTGGAGCCATCAGAATACTCGATACTAACGTTAATATTTACGTCGCCAGGAGTCTTACCATTTGGAATATCGCTAGCGTTTTCAACAGTTACGGTTGGTTTAGGCTTACTACTGTCAAAAGTAACGTGATTATTTACTTCATCTTTATTAGATTTTTCGCCATACTTCTTCGTTATATCAGTAACAGTTGGCTTATTTGTTTCGCTTTGTGGTTCGCCAATTGTTACCTTAACAACTGTATGATCTTCTGAACCATCCTTATATGTAATGGTTACAGGAATACTGAAATCGCCAGATTTGGTTCCGTCTGGAATGTTACTTGGGTTGTCAATAGCAATATGAGCACCATAAGGAAGTGCTATATCTTTACCCTGCTTATCTTTACCAAAACTAATGCCATTACCGTTTCCAACACCAGTAATTTTACCGGATATGTTGTCAGTCTTTGGCTTCGAGTTGTAAGCAAATGTAAGCGTATTGCCTTGTGGGTTGTAGCTCTTGCTCTGCGGCTCGCCAATCTTAACTTTTACTGTGGCGTATCCAACAGAGTTATCGCTATACGTTATCTTTACAGGAACTTCGTATGTGCCAGGCTCAGTTCCTCTAGGAATCTTGGTTTTGTCGGAAATCTCAATTGTTGTATTTCCTGTAGGAACTTTGTTATTAGGCCAAGATATTCCGCCGCCTTTAGAAGTGCTTGTTATAGATTTCTCTATATCGTCTTTCGTAGAGCCGTAAGACTTTTCTACAATGTTAGATGTTGGAATATGTGTTCTACTAAGAGCAGTATCAATAGTGACAGGAACTACAACTTCTGTTGTAGAACCATCTGGATAAGTAACAATTGCTGTAACCTTAGAGTTTCCAGAAGTTGTGCCATCTGGTAATTTTTCGCCAGTTTTTACAGAAACTACTGGTTTCTTAGTTGGGTCTTTGCTTGTATAGTCAGTTGTTATTGCATCTTGAATGTCTTTAACAGTTACTGCTGTATTAAATGGTTTTCGGACTTGCTTTGATGTGGCTTTGTGTTCCTCCGCGCTTGTATATACAGCAATCTGAATAGGGAGTTTAGAACTATTACCAGCCTCGTCTGTTACAGTAACAGTACGGCTCCAATATTGGCTTGTTCCTTCGTTGGTTGGTGCTGTGCCAGTTATATGCACAATAGCAGGGTTCTTAACACTGTGGTTGCCTGCATTGTCAACTGTTAAATTAGTTTTAGTAATTCCGCAATCAGGTACCGTGCTATCCAAGTTTGCGCCGACTACTTTGCCAGTGTTGTCGTGAACTTTCAGTGTAAGATCAAACTTCTGTCCGCGATGAACTTTCAGTAAGTAATGATCTTTGCTTCCATGTTTTGCTGTTCCTAAATCAGGCTTTTCAATAACAGGCTTAATAGTATCCGTAACAGTAAGCTTTGGTGAAACGTCTACGTGAGAACCATCCGGGAACGTTATGCGAATTGTAGCAGTTGTATTTTTGCCAGGCTTATTCCAATCTGGTTCCTTAACCCAAGAATACGTTGTACCGGTTGGCAAATCTTTCTTGCTAGTTTCGGATATACCATCTTCAGCCTTTGGGTGATTATTATTGTTTCCATCTTCAGGAATGTTATGAGTTATATCCTTTGGAGTAATCTTGCCGAATTTATCTGCTTGATTGTGCACAATAAAGCGAATTGGGAAGTTCGTTTGATTTCCAGAGCCATCAACTGCTACAAGAGTCCTAGAGTACGCTCCGGCAGCCGTGCCATTCGGCACATTTCCTGCAATCTTTATAGCTCGAGGATCTTGTTCGGAACCAGCGCCTTTCTTTGACTCAAAATCAGATGAAGACAAGCCTGTTAATAAACTATTAATATTCAAATCTGTAACGTTGCCACTGTTGTCTGTTGCTGTTATTTTCAGTTCGCACTTGTCGCCGTGGTACGTGTCAATCTTTGTGTAACTTGTTTTGCCTTCAGTAACCTTTTCGGTTACTTCAGTCCAAGTGTCACCAGGACCTTTCTTGTACACCCTTATTACTGGTTTCACTTTATCTTGAACTGTTACGGCTACAGGAATCTCCTTAGTTTCTCCTCCAGGAATGCTGACTTTTACTGTGCCTTGCTTTTCTTTCCCAGTTGAGTTTGTTTCAGGTTTAGTAACCCAAGTGTATGTTGTTCCAGAAGGAACATTTTTGCTGTTTTCAAATATCTTCTTAGCGTCATCATTAGTAAGTTCATGACCTAAGTCAACGGTAATAGGATTTGCTTTTAGCTCGTAAGGTTGCTTAACTGTTAGCTTAACTTCCTTCTCAGTTTTGTTTCCAGCAGCATCAGTAACTGAGAACTTAAGTTCGTGTTCTCCAATTTCGCTTTCTTTCATGCCGAGTATCGTAATTTTTACTTTGCGATTTTTTGGATCATCTTGTTTGCCTTGGTATTCAATCTTCAAACGTGAAAAATCACCATTTACAAGTTTCGCTAGTGGAGCTGCAATATTGAAGTCGTCAATTTTAATATCATCTTTTGCTTCAAGATTAAAGATTAAGTTTTCTCCAACTTTTGCAGTTGCATCGTTTGCTGTAAGTGTTGGCTTTTGTTTATCTTCTGTAGCTTGATGATTTTCACTTTTATCGGAAGATAAATTGAAGGTATTTGTATGTTTATCCTGATGATTGTTGTATGAACTGCTTGTAATCGCATACACATTTCCTGCAGGTATGCCATTAGCTACAGTAATAGTTGCCTTACCGTCTTTGATTTCGGTAGTAGAGCCAATTGCGTTATTGTTGGCATCGTATAATGTAACTTTGTTTGTGGCACCTGGTATAAACCCAGTGCCGACGTTTACTACTACTTTCTGGTTTTTAATTTTTGCGCGACCGGTTAAATCTGTTTCAATAACAGGTGTTTTCGGCTTAACGTTAAATGTTACAGTAGTATCTTTGTGGCTACCGTCTGTGTAATGCACTCTGACAGTGTTATTAAAGTTGCCAATTGTGCTGGAATTAGGTGTTCCGCCGTACCATTCTACTTTTTGCGGCTTAACTTTATTGTCAGAATTATTTTCGAGTGTTATGTAATCGCTTGGTTGTTTAAGTTTATCCCCAACGGTTACAGTGTTCTCGCTACCTTTTGGTGCGTGCTCAAAAGCAAGTGGCTTTCTAACTGTTACAGGAATGTTCACTATATGGTAGGATCCATCCGCATATATGATTTTTGATGCGACTTGCAGAGTGTTTTTAGAATGTTTGAAACGGCTTTCGGATAGATTTGTCTTTGGTAACTTTTTGTCAATAAAAGTTATTGTACCATTTCCATCATTGCCTTTTATCTGATTTTCCAGTTCTTTTTCAGTAAGCTTATGCCCCCAATCAACAGTAAGTGGGGTAGCGGTTGGAGCCTTGTACTTCTGGTTCAGGTTCTTAAGATGTACAGTGACTTTCTTTTCTGCTT
>CAMXWX010000042.1 GCA_947252975.1 uncultured Gardnerella sp. | reverse complement strand
CAACACTTATGGATGATGCTTTTGCGCAAAAAGTAGCCCTCACTTCCCCAGTTACTTTGTGGGCCGTGCTTAAGTCTGTTGCATACGCATGGCAGCAGCAAAGTCTTACAGATGACGCAAAAGAACTTTTCGATCTATCTCGAGAATTGTACGATCGCTTTGCGGTTCTTGGAGAAAATGCTTCAAAACTTGGCGTATCTTTGACAAGAACAGTCGCAGCTTACAATAAGTTTGCTTCTTCGCTTGAGTCTAGAGTGTTGGTAACAGCGCGTAAACTTCAGAAGTTAGACCAAAGTAAAGTTATTGCTTCAATAGATCTTATAGATTCCGATAAAGCTGATGTTAAAGAGCTGAGCGCTCCAGAAGTATCAGTAGAAGATCATTAAGCGTAAAAACATTAAAGCATAAAAAATTGAATAACTCTAAACGCTAAGGAGTGCAAAAATGACAGAATTACAAGAGGAACGCGCGGAACTTAAACGCATGCTTTATGCAGATATGAGCGCGAAACCATTTAGCGAACTGTTTTCTGTTACATTTGCTCAGCGCGGCTCTAAGCTAGTTGGTGATGTTCTTTTTGACGCAATTGAGAAAGCTGGGTATTCGTTAGAGCGCGATGTTGACGCAGTTGGTGCGTTAACTGCTGCTGCAGTTCCAATGGTTTTTGCACTTATTCATGCTGCAGAACGTAAAGGAATTGCGCTCGACGGCTTTGTTATGGATTTTGTTTTTCCTGCAACAAAAGGTCCGTCTGTTAAAGGCAAACGAGTATTGTTACTTGACTCTTGGCTTTCTGAAAAATCGTATGTTCAAACTTCTTCGCTTGTAACTTTACGACACGGAAATGAATTAAGTCTTGATTTTGGCATTGTTAATCAGCAAGGCGCGCAAATTCTTGCTATAGTTGCATTAATTGGTGGTGTTGACGCCGACGAACAAGGCACGAGGCATCTTCAATTACTAAATCCAATAAGTGAGGAGAGTACTAAAATGGCATTTGTTCAAGCTTTCGGTGAAGAAGAATTACGTGCAGATGCAGATCACGAAGATTGCTGCAACGACAACTGCTGTGGCGGTCATTGCGAGGTTAAATGCACGGGTGATTGCGCTAACGATGGTTGCACTGAGCCATGCTGCGAAGATAAATTGCTGCGGTGGCCATTGCAAAGTAGAGTGCACGGGTGATTGCGCTCATGACGGTTGCACTGAGCCATGCTGCGAAGACAACTGCTGCGGTGGCCACTGCAAGTCAGGTTGCACAGGAGATTGCGCAACAGACGGCTGCCAAGACTAGCTGCAAATACTAGCTGCCAATACTAAGCAAAAGTATTAAACGGAGCAAAACTCACACATGCACGAACCGAATCCAATTACTTTGGCTGCAAAAGCTTCCGATGAGCCAGAATTTCGACCTATAGGAGTTGGCCCATGGGAAGAAGAACATACCGGTGAGCCTCGTCCAGATAATCCAGAATCGCCAAATTACGATGCGCGGTTTAGCGCTGAATTACTAGACGAAGGCGACCAGCGTAACGTACTAGACCGCTACCGATACTGGAAAGTAGAAGCTATAAAAGCGGATCTCGATTCTAAAGGCCGTCACGAGTTTGAAGTAGCTGTAGAAAATTGGACTCACGATTTCAACATAGGCTCTATGGTTCGCACTGCAAACGCGTTTACTGCGAAAAAAGTGTATATTGTAGGGCCTCATAAATGGAATCGCAAAGGCTCGTTAATGACTGAGCTATACCAATACGTTGAGTGTTGCCCTACGATTGAAACTCTAGTGACTAATTGGCGCGAAGATATGCTTAAAGAAGCAGAAGAAGCGCATCAACTTTTGCTTAGAGCACAAGCAGATGGCAATAAAGAAGCCGAAAAAATCGCAAATATCAAGGAACAAGACGCTAAAAACGCGCGCGTTATAGCGCTCGATATTATTCCAGGCGCAGTTGCTATGGAAAACTACAAGTTCCCTAAACGTTGCCTTATGCTTTTTGGCGCGGAAGGTCCAGGCCTTTCTAAAAAAGCGCTAGAAATGGCGGATGACGTTGTTTACATTTCGCAATTTGGCTCTGTTCGTTCACTAAACGCAGGAGCAGCCGCAGCTGTTTCCATGCACGCGTGGATTGCGCAACATGCAGCACCAAATTGCTGAATCTTAATTAAAATTTCAACAGCAAGATCTCAACAAAAATATTAATAAAAATGCAATAGCATGTACTCATAAACACTTACATTTTAGGTGTATTTTTTTTTATTTGTGATATTGTTAATTTATGTTAGAATTTCAACATATTACAAAACGTTTTGGCGAAAAAACAGCGCTTAACGACGTTTCTTTTATTGCCGAAGACGGTAAAGTCACTGGCTTTTTGGGCCCTAACGGCGCTGGTAAATCTACCACCATGCGTTGTGCGTTAAATCTTATTCATGCCAATAGTGGCACTTCTCTTATTGACGGCAAACCTTACGCAAAAATTGCCTCTCCAATGACGGAAGTTGGAGCAGTTCTTGACGCAAAGTCTGCTCACAGGGGCCGTACGGCTTACAATCACCTGTATTCATTGGCTTTAACTCATGGAATATCAAAAAAGCGCGTTGACGAAGTGATTGATATTACTGGATTATCAAGTGTTAAAACCCGCAAAGCAGGATCTTTCTCGCTTGGTATGAGCCAGCGTCTTTCCATTGCGGCGGCTCTTTTAGCAGATCCGCACAATCTTATTTTGGACGAGCCAATTAACGGCTTAGATCCAGAAGGTGTTAAGTGGGTTCGTGAATTATGCAAGTATTACGCAAGCGAAGGCCGTGCAATACTACTTAGCTCGCACTTAATGAGCGAAGTTGCGCTTACTGCAGATAACCTTGTGATTATTGCGCATGGCGAGATTTTGAAGCGCACAACGGTTCAGGATTTTGTTGATGCACATTCGCAGCACGCTGTGCGACTTGTAACTCCAGAAGGCGAAAAGCTAAAGCAAGTGCTTGCTCAAAATCATCCTGAGTGCAAGATTTTGCCAGATAATCGCACACCTCAAGACGTTCAAGAAGGCGAACTTTTTAGAATAACAGATTGCGAACTAAGTCAGATTGCGCGAGAAATTGCGGATAATCAAATTTTGGTATATCAGCTTAATTACGAGCACGCGTCACTTGAGGAAGCATATTTGGCTCTTACACACGGTCAAGAGCAGTATGTAACGAAGGCTGTTCCTAGCAGCGGCTCGAAGCCGAGTGAACAAAAGCCGAGTGAGCAAAACGTAGAGCAATCTAATAATGATGGGAGTGCAAAATGAGTGAGCAAGTAGCAAATCAACAAGTGCAATCTTCTGAGTTCAACGCACACCAATCCAACGCGTACAAAACAGGCCGCAGCATGAACGCTCAACACTTGCGCCTAACATTTATGCACACGCTTAAATCCGAGATTGTTAAGTTGCGCGGGCTTGCGTCAACATGGTGGTGCATGGCATTAACAATTGTTTTGCCAGTAATCTTTAGCTTTATTATAGCGATTGTGCAAAAAGCAATGTCTAAAGTTGACATTAAGAATGGAGCAAATCAAGGCAAATCAAGCGCTGCAATTACTGTTGGGCCGAGCAATAAAAGTAGCCTTATTGCATCTCAAGATAGCATTTTCCACTTAGTTATTAGTTTTGCTTCTGTATCTTTGATTGTTCTAGCGATTTTTGCAGTGCTTGCTGTAACCGCTGAGCATTCTACAACTTCGATTCAGGCTTCTCTTACAGCTGTACCTAGAAGGGGCATGTTCTTTACTGCTAAATTTGTTGCAGTTGTAATCTACGTTTTTGTAGTGCAACTTATTGCAATGGCAGTTTCGCTAGGCGCTGCAGAATTAGCTTTTATAGGAGACAGCACTTCTGGATTATCTGGAAGTAACGCGTGGAAATTGCCTCTTACGCTGTTCCTTGGCTCTCCTGCAATTATGGTTGTTGTAGCAGCAATGGCGTACGGCTTTGGCATGATTTGCAAGTCAACTGCTGGCGGAATTATGTGCGTTATTGGAGCCGTGATGATTTTGCCTAGTGTTCTTAGCATTATTATGTTTGCAAGCAATTTCGCGAAGTGGAATTCAATACTTATACAGCTTTTGCCAGCCACAGCAGTGGATAAATTCTTGGGCGGCTCCCCTAATTCGGGTGCACAGCTTCCACCAAACGCATATATTTTCACATGGTGGCAATCAGGCTTGGTGGTTCTCGCTTGGGGCGTAATCATGTATGCAATTGGCCACGTTGTGGAAAAGCATCGCGATATCTAAAATATTAAAATATTCTGCAAATAATATTTTGCAAAAATAATAAGGGCTTTATCTCGTAACTGACTACAAGATAAAGCCCTTAATTGTATTCACTTATATTTAATTTATTATTTATTAAATTATCTTTATTAAGTTATTTTTTGAAATTGTGATAAGTATCAGTCGTTCTTCACAGTTTCAGCAACTCGTGGCCACAAGGTGGTGCCCCAGTTCTTGATTGTGCGCTGGCGAACCAGTGGCAAATCGGAACGGTCATATACTGTACGCCATGGTTCCCAAACTAAGCCAGTCTTTTCAACCAGCTTGATTCGTAGATTGTGTACATTTCCTTTGAACTGAATAGTGGTGTTGAAGTGAGCTGTACGATACTTGCCATTGCCTTCCCAAGCGCGAGAACGCACGTAAGGAGTGCCGTCAATTTCGGTGCCGTACTCATCCCAGTAGATGTAGTAGCGAGCTACGTAAGCTCCACGGTGATCCAAAGTCAAGTAGCCGTCGCGGTAGGAAGAAACCTTGGTTTCAACGTAATCGCTATTGGTTTGCAAAGTTGCTACTTCGTTATCCTTGACGAAGGAAGTGGTGTAAGCAATTGGAACTGCTGGGCTGGAGGTGCTCAAATTTGCGCCTTCTTGAATCAAAGCCTTCAACGTGTCGACGTTGCCGGTAATAACCTTGGCTGCACCGTTTGCGCTGCCGCCGAGAATTACAGCAGTTACAGAAGTGTTCTGCAAAATGCGGTGGAACTCGGTATTTGGCTTGATTTCAACACCCTTGATTGCAGCTTCAACAGCAGCCTGGAAATCGGTGCTCTTGCTGCGGGTGTCGAACTTTACGTACATTGAACGGCCGTAAGCTACGTTGGACACATATACTGGCGGACGCTTGCTGTCTACTCCGCGGCTCTTCAAGCTTTCTGGCGTAGTGCATGGTGCGAAGAAGTCAGCTGGGCTATCTGGAGCATCAACACTTACGGTGTAGTAGGTCTGCTTGAAGTTCACAATTTGAGTCTGCTTTTCGCCCTTGTGCACAGCGTCGAAATCAATCTTCAGCGGAACGCCAATCTTGGCGAAATCAGCACCAAACTTTGCCTTGAGCTGGTTCATGCTTTGTGCGCTTGCAGAATCGTACTGCATGCGAGCTGCAACATGATGGCTTGCAGCGTACTGTGCATTCCACTTGGAAACTAAGCCGTTCACTGCGGAAGTTACAGAGCTCTTGGTTGGGCGCTGAACAGTTACAGCACTTTCGCCGCCGTGGAAGCCTGGCAAATCAACGCTCAACGTGATTGGAGCGCGGTTTGCGGAAATCAGGCTTGGCATATTGTCCATCAAATTCTGGTCAGCGCGGAAAAGAGCACCTGGGTATACGCGATCATCGTTGGCGGAAGTAACCGACAAGTTTGAAGTTGTATTTGTGATGTTCTTCTTCTGATGCTCAACAACAACGAATTCATCGCCCTTGTTGAAGCTATCGCTAGAGAATTTGTTGTCAATGGTTTCGCCATGACGGGCGAGAATGTTTGTTTTATCGTATTGCAAATCCCACAAATAATTATTCAACGAGTCCTTCTTGGCTGCGCAAGATGCGGTTGGCTCAGAATCCTTAGCTGCAGGAGCGGCCATTGCTGGTGCTGCTAAGCATTGTGGAATAATAGTTGCGCCCGCGAGGAGCAACATTGCTGCATTACGGTAGAACTTTGTGTTATTCATATGTGTCCTTCAATTTTATATTTTATGTTATTTTTTATGAGATACCGTAACTTATTTGCTTCTATGCATGGAATGCTTCGCTGCATTAGCTTAATATCTCATAGCATTTAATTATTACATGCTTTTTTATTTCTGGGATAGTGAAATAAAACAAATTTTTTTATTCTGCAAATAAACGTATGAAGAAGGTTGGAATGCCAACATTCTTTTATTGAATTATTTCCATTTCATGGCGTGTTGACATGCATAGACCCTCGTCTTCACTATTTTATACTCGTTAATTTTATGAAAACTGTATGTGATAATAATTGTTATTTCGCTTATTGTCTCACTAATAAAATTTTTTTAATATTACACATAATTTTCCCTAGAAAATATGGATCGACAATCATGTTCTAAAATTGGGAAAATATTTCTACAGTAACGTGTGTAAATCTTTTATCAATATTGCTTTTTTCTTCTATAAGAAGGTCACGCATCACACATATAGTTGAGGTTATGCCAACATTCACACGCGAAGAAATTGAGCATCTGGGCGTTCTATCCCAGATTGCGCTTAGCGACGAAGAAATCAGTCGCTTGCAAGGCGAATTAAACGTCATTGCAGAATCTATTAACAAAGTGCAGGAAGTTGCTGGCGAAGATGTGCCACCTACTGCAAATCCAGTACCTCTTGAAGCGTATTTGCGCCCAGACGAGCCAGCTACGCCATTGACTCAAGAAGAAGCGCTTTCTGGTGCTCCTAGAAGCGAGTCTGGCATGTTTGTAGCACCTCGAATTTTGGGGGAGGAATAAACATGACTAATACTCAAGATTTAGTAAAGCTTTCTGCTGCCGATATGGCAAAAGCTGTAAAAGCTAAAGAAGTTTCTAGCCGCGAGCTTGTTGAAGCTCACTTGGCAGTAATCGAAGCAGCCGAACCAGAAATCAAAGCATTCTTGCATGTTTCTGCAGATATTGCACTTGAGCAAGCAGATGCTTTTGATAAAAAGAATGCTAATGGCGAAGCCGAAGGCTTACCTGAGCTTGCAGGCGTTCCAATTGCCATTAAAGACATGATTGTTACTAAGGGCATTCCTACTACTGCAGCATCTAAGATTCTCGAAGGCTGGATTCCACCTTACGATGCTACTGTTATTGAAAAACTCAAGGCAGCTGGCATGCCAATTCTTGGCAAGACTAACCTAGATGAATTTGCTCAAGGTTCTTCTACAGAGCATTCTGCTTATCAAACTACTTGCAATCCTTGGGATACCGAGCGCGTTCCTGGCGGTTCTGGCGGCGGTTCTGCAGCTGCTGTTGCTGCATTCGAAGCCCCTATTGCTTTGGGTACAGATACTGGTGGTTCCATTCGTCAGCCAGGCGCTTTAACTGGTACAGTCGGCGCAAAGCCAACTTACGGCGGAGTTAGCCGTTTTGGCGCAATCGCCATGGCAAGCTCGCTAGACCAGATTGGTCCTGTTTCTCGTACCGTTCTTGACTCTGCACTTTTGCAGGAAATCATTGGCGGCAACGATAAGCGCGATTCAACTTCGATTCCAGCTCCTGTTCCTCCAATGGCTCAGGCTGCGCGCGAGGGTGCTCGCCGCGATTTGAAGGGCGTAAAGGTTGGTCTTGTTAAGGAACTTAGCGGCGAAGGCTTCCAGCCAGGCGTTGAAGCACGCTTTAATGAGGCTGTGCAATTGCTTAAAGATATGGGCGCAGAAGTAACAGAAGTCTCCTGCCCTCACTTCCCTTACTCGCTATCTGCATACTACATAATCATGCCTTCCGAAGTTAGCTCCAACTTGGCTCGCTACGACGGCATGCGCTACGGTCTGCGCGTAATGCCACCAGCAGACAAGCCTCAAACTGCAGCAAACATGATGGCTGCAACTCGTGAAGCTGGCTTTGGCGACGAAGTAAAGCGTCGTATTATTCTTGGCACTTACGCACTTTCCGCTGGCTACTACGACGCTTGGTATGGCTCGGCACAAAAGGTTCGTACGCTTATTATTCGCGACTTTGAAGAAGCGTTTAATAAGGTAG
>CAMXWX010000041.1 GCA_947252975.1 uncultured Gardnerella sp. | reverse complement strand
CTTGACCATCTAGTCCATTGCGATTTATAAGTGCACTACCTGTTAAAACATATTGAAGACTGTTTTCCGTTGAATTATCAACTATTTCTTTTATTGCAAGAGGCAAATTTGGCAGCCTTTGCGCTTCATCAATAACAACTGGAGTACTAAGATTTTTTAGCCAACCATATAAATCTGTTGATGCAAGCACAAATGTATTTTCATCCGCAAGGCTCACGTATGAGAATCCTTTAGATACAAGCTGACGCTTTGACATCATAGTTTTACCTACAGCTCTTGCGCCTTCAAGAATCACGACTTTTCGTTTTGATTGAAGAATAGAATCAGCAATTGGTCTAGGAAAATATGCGCTCATAAAAATAAGTGTACACAAAAACGTATTTTTTGTACATTCAATGTACAATTTTTTATACATTCAATGTACAATTTTTTATACATCCAATGTACAAAAACTACGATTTACACATCTCTCGTCTAATATCACACACAAAATTCATACCAAAATCAAGGGCCCGAAGCCCCAAAAGTGTGTAAAAAAATCATGTCTTAGACCTTGCAATACAAGCGTTTTGCCACAATCGAATCTGGGCTATTCTTTACTTGCAAAATCATTCTAAACAAAAATATTCAAACACTTAGCACAGATTCACGTTACTAGTTTTATCAATCACTATTGTTCCGATAAATTAAATATGTTATTCCGCTACTGTTTATGTTATTCCGATAAAACGTTAAAATATAATAAAATGCAACAATGATTAAGGGTGTTTTATGTATATAACGGTAAAGCAAGCTGCTGAAAAATGGGGCATATCAGATAGAAGAGTAAGAATTCTATGCTCCGAAGGGAAAATTCCAGGAGCATATCAGGAAGGAAGATCCTGGAAAATACCATATGACGCATCAAAGCCAACCGACGGAAGATATAAAATTAGCGAATCGCTAATTCCAATCATAAAAACTAAATTAGAGACCCTTAAAACAAGAAGACCTCTAACTGAAGGAGAATTAGAAAGACTTAATGAAGAATTTCTAATAGAATATACATACAACTCAAACGCAATTGAGGGAAACACTTTAACACTGCGCGAAACAGACATGGTTCTTAGAGGACTTACTGTTGATCAAAAATCATTAAAAGAACATCTAGAAGTTATTGGCCACAAAGAAGCCTTTGATTATGTAAAGCAGCTTGTTAGCGAAAATAAGCAGATAAATGAAAAAGTTATAAAAGACATACATTATTTAGTTTTAGCCAACAAGAGAGAAGATAGAGGTGTTTATAGAAGAGTTCCCGTTCGAATTATGGGAGCTACACATGAGCCACCACAACCATATTTAATCGCTTCAAAAATGGAAGAATTATTGAAAAAATACAAAAACAGCAATGAAGATATTGTTACTAAACTTGCTCGTTTTCATATAGAATTCGAAAGCATTCACCCTTTTATTGATGGAAATGGAAGAACAGGAAGATTGCTGGTCAATTTGGAGTTGATGAAAGCAGGGTACCCACCAATAGATATAAAATTTACTGATCGCTTGAAATATTATGAAGCTTTTGATGAGTATCACGCAAAGCATAACGTGTCTGCCATGGCAAACATGTTTGCAAGATATTTAAATCAAAGACTTGATTTGTATTTGTCTATTTTAGAGTAGTGGCTATTTTTAATTAAAGCTACGCGCAATTGGCTTTACTGTTATTTTCTCAGATAGTTGACTGAACTATTAACAGCACTGTGGTCAAATCTCCGACTTGGTCACAGATTCTGCTTGGCCTATAACTCAAATGCATTGCGTTGCAACCGTGCGATTATAAAACTTGTATACACAAAAAACGTAGTTTTTGTACATCCAATGTACAATTTTTTATACATCCAATGTACAAAAACTACGATTTATGCTATTTTTCTAGACTTAGCAAAAGTTATAGCAGCAATACTTACAACAAGAACAGCAAGAACAATCAATGGCGCTGTGAAGTAATTTGTGTAGAATTCACGCACATCAGCATCTACGGAATTGATAGTCGCAGCATAAGTTGCCCAAGACAATACGCCCAATACAACATCAACAATCGCATATACATATGCGTTTTTATACAACTCTTTAGCTGATTTGCTGCTTTTAACCCAAAGCATTACAGACAAAACCAAGCCTATTAACATTGATAAAACCGCAACAAGTGCAAACAACATATCTAACATAAAAACCTCCTGCCCAATTAAATCCTCTACCGTATCGGATTTAATACGATTTTAATTTAACTAAGATTTTCGTGTCAATATTAAAAAAAAAAATTATAGAATTTTGCACATTATTTTCACATTTAGCGTATTTTTAAGACATAAGAACAAGCCACAAACGTTGATATATCAACGTTTTCTACATGGAGCGGACAACGGGAATCGAACCCGCCTCTGAAGCTTGGGAAGCTTCCATTCTACCGATGAACTATGTCCGCATGCTCGGTTGCTTGCGACTAATCCTTACCGATAATCTGCCTGCAAACAAGCAAATAAGCGCTCAAGAATCAATCTAAAAAGCAAACCATCTAAGAATATCACGCTCCGCTAACTGCTACAACTCCGTCAGAAACACCTTTGCCGTATTCAACATTGTATTTAGCGCCATTCTTAAAACGAAACACGCTATCGCTATCATGCTCAATATGATCGATTTCTCCACGCACATCTTCTTGCACAAGACTTTCCATCTTACTAGACATAAGCATTAAAGAGTCGACTCGCTTGTTAACATCTGGCTGCCTAGAAAACGGCTTTAAAAGCTTGGAATCGTAGTTTGCAAACGGATTTACAATCATAAGTGAAGCAATAGCTTGCACTCCCGAATGCAAATCCATCTTATGCATCTTAACTCCGTAGGAAATTTTGTTTAGCGCAGAAGCCAAAGCCGCGGGGTCGCCAGTAAGCATACTTGCACTTCGATCTGCATCCAGCTCGCGCGCTCTAGAAATCGCAAGCTTAACAAATAGAGAACCAAGCGGCACAAAAATGGCACTTAAAACCTTGCCAATAACTTTTAGTACAGGGCAACGCCTTTTAGCAGATTTTGCACACTCACTTCCCGAATACATAAGCACGTACCCAAAATACGTAATAACTGTTGCAATTGCAGACGCAACCGTTGAATTCAAAATATCGTGATTGTAAACATGAATAAGCTCGTGGCTTACAACGCCACGCAACTCGCGCTCGTTTAGAATATTCAAAAGACCACGAGTGCAGCAAATTGTTGCGTGACGCTCGCTTCTACCAATTGCAAAAATATTCGTACTGTCTGTTGGAGCAACATAAATGCGCGGCATAGGCTTTTCGATTTGCGCAGAAATCTCGCGAACAATGCCGTATAAAACAGGTTCTTCGTTCTCGCTAATTTCGCTAGCACGCATAATGCGAATGGCAACTTTTCCAGAAAGCCAATAAGCGCATAAGCTTAAAATTATTGCAATAATTGCAAACCAAACCAGCATCGACAAACGCAATCCAGCAACAATCCACAGCAAAGCAGCAAATAGCCATATTAGAGAAAACAACACTACTGTTTTCAAATTGTTGAAATAGCGCATACCCATGTTGCCAAACATGATTTTGATTCTAATAATCTCAACTGTAATTTTGCTGAATGAAAACTGTATATTTAATGCTTATGATTTAACACACTTAAAACAGGTGAATAAATGTTGAAAAGTGGCCACTTTCTGCGCAATTTGGCTACAGTTTAATGACCACTAATCAATATTTACTAATCAATGCGTACTAATCAATACGTACGCTCAATATAAACTATTGTTTAATTTCCGCTATATCCATAAGCATTTGTTTAGATACGACTTTTTTGCGAGCGCGATTTTCCGCTAATCCAGATTCAACCTCGAAAGCATCAATCCTCTTCCACCCTTCAAAATCAACCACTTTGACTCCTCTAGATTCAAGAAGATTTTCAATAGACTTAGGGTCTCTATCTGTTGCCAATCTTCCAGGAAGTTCATTAAGTCCAGGAAGCGCGGATTCACATTCTTCGTCAAAACTTTTTGCTAAGTCTTCCAGCATATTTTCAACGACTTGCAAAGCATCCGACTTTGTAGAACCAATCAACCCGACTGGCCCTCGCTTAGCCCAACCAGTTGCATACAAGCGTGGGCAAACAACCCCATTTTGCGCCGAAGTTAAAATCCTGCCATCGTTGTTTGCAAGAAGTGCGCGAGCAAAATCGTAAGCAACTCCACTAACTTGCGCAGGCTTATATCCAATCGCATGGTAAACTGCCTGAACTGGGTATTCTTCAAACTCGCCAGTGCAAGTCATTTTGCCATCCGCGCTTGTAGCTGTGCGCTCTACTCGAATCGCACACACTCGCCCATCTTCTCCCAGAATCTCAACTGGATTTGCGTTAAAGTGAATAATGTAGCGCTTATTTGCAGAATTGCCCTCAAAGTCAACGTTTCCACCATCTTCCATATCTTCACTCAAATCGCGTATAGCAAAAAGCTCTTCTACCATTTGGCGAGTCAACTTGTCTTTTCCAGCAACATCAATTGTTTCGTCGTCCAGGTCAAAATCACTCTCGTTTACAACTATTTGCACACCAGAAAGCTTTTCCATCTCGCGCAATTCTTGAACAGAGAACTTAGCTTGAGCAACGCCTCGTCGAATAAACAAGTGAAGTGTTTGCGCACGATTTTTAAGCAAACCATTGTAAACGTCGTCGGAAATATCCGTGTGCTCTCTAAGATAATCCGCATCTCGCAAAAGCTCGCGCGCAACATCCATAGCAACGTTTCCGCCACCAATAACAGCCACTTCGCTTGCATCAAGCGGCCACGTGCGCTCACTGGTAGGATACCCGTCGTACCATTCCACAAACTTTGCAGCGCCATAAACGCCGTTCAACGATGCTCCTGGAATACTAAGCGGCTTATCTTCTACAGCGCCCGTAGCAAACAGAATTGCGTCATAGCGCGGCAACAAATCTTCTAAGGTAATATCTTTGCCAAATTCAACATTCGCATACAAGTGAATATTTGGATTATCAAGCGTTTTAGCTAATGCATCTGCAATGAATTTTATACTCGGATGGTCTGGAGCAACGCCATATCGAACCAGCCCGAATGGCACTGGTAGCTTTTCAAATAAATCGATTCTAGCTGCCGTACCCAAGCCCATGCCGTCGCCTAGTTTTTTAAGCTGACGAAGAAAAATATCTGACGAGTAGATTCCAGCAGGCCCCGCGCCAATAACTGCGATTCGCAATTCGTGCGAATCCGTATCATAATTCGTTTCCATAAATTTTCCCATGTTATTATTCAAATTTTGTATTCAAATGTTGTTATTTAACTTTTGTTATGTTAAAACATTACATTTTGCGTGTTTCGAGCATTCTTAAGCCTAATCTTTTTGAAGATTTAAATAAAATCGCTGGCTTTTATGCTCCACTATTTAGACTAGCGCCTTGGTTCATTCAAGAAAAGAGCAAAGTGAATATTGTCACTTATGCACGTTTGCCTTTCAACGCTGTTAGCGCCCACAAAATTGACACAACATCAATCATCTCTTGCATCATAGCTCCAAGAACGGCAGGAATCAGCCCAAAAGCAGCCGCAATCATGCTTATAACAGCCAAACCAATTCCCAACATAACAGCTTGAATCATAACTCTCTTCGTGTGTTTTGCAACGCTTACAGCGTTTGCTACAGCATAAATGTTGTTGTTCATAATCACAACTTGCGCGCACTCCGAAGCTGCTGTATCCGTGCCATCTGTTAATGCCACGCCAATGTTTGCTGCAGCCAAAACTGGGGCATCGTTTACGCCATCTCCAACCATCATTGTTACGCGCTTATCTTTTTTCTTATGCATAAATCTGCTAAATATGCCAAAACTTTCAAAACTGCCGCAATCTTCTTCGCTTTTGTAACCGCTATAGTGCTGTTTTATGCACTCAAGCTTGTCTTGTGGCAGCAAATTAGCCTTTACTCGCTCAATACCAACGCTTTTTGCTATTGTTTGAGCAGCCTGCAAGCCGTCTCCCGTGAGCATGCTTATTGAACGAACACCAAGCCCCTTTAGCTTTTGTATCGTTGATTTTGCATTTTCTCTAGGCACATCTTTTAGAACAATTCGCCCAACAAGTTTGCCATCAAAAGAAACGTATGTTGCCATCTCGTCTGCAGAAAGCTCTTCAAAATTGCTTTCTGTTTTTGATACATTTTCTACATTTTTTGCATCTTCTGCATTTTCTATATTTTCTACATTTGCACGTTTGGCTTTATCTTCGGTTGCTTGCGACTTTTCCTCGAGGCAGCCAGCTGGCGCATTCAAAACGTAGCTTTTTCGCCCAACTCTAACGTTTACGCCATCCACACTTGCGCATATACCTTGCCCAGCAGTTTCTTTAACACCGCTTATAACTGGATATTCGCGAACGCTTGGAAGTTGCGGAACGGCAGACGGATGCGTGTTTTGCCAAAGATCTGCTCCAGCTTTTGCAATTCCTCCTGCAAGAATGTGCTGCGAGTATGTTTCCAAAACGCCTGCAAACATTAGTATTCTATTTTGCAACTCGCTATTTTCTTGATTTTCCTGATTTTCGCTATCTTGATGATTCGCTAAATCCACTCTAACAACTTGAGGCTGCTTAACAGTAAGAGTTCCTGTTTTGTCGAAGAAAGCATCACTTACACAACTTAATTGCTCTAAAACATCCTGACTTTTTACAACAATCCCAAGCTTTGCAAGCCTTCCTGTTCCTGCCATAAACGCCACTGGCACAGCGATTAATAGCGGGCAAGGCGTAGCTAGCACCAACACTTGCGCAAATCTTAAAGCCTGACCAGATGCAGCCCAAGCGCTAAATGCAATCACAAAAGAAATCACCGTAAAAGGCACGGAAAGCATATCCGCAAATCGAACCACAGCAGCCTTGGAACTTCTTGCAGATTCCACCAACTTCATGATTTTTTGATATTGCGAATTTTGCGATAACTTAGTTACGCGCATAATCAACACAACGCCGCCATTTACGCATCCAGACAACACTTGCGCGCCAGCAAACACTTCACGCGGAAGCGACTCGCCGTTTATTGCGCTTGTGTCTAGAACAGCAGAACCACTTAAAAGCTCACCGTCTACAGGAACTGTTTCTCCTGGAAGAACAACTATTACATTGCCAATTTTTAGATTTTCAACTGGAACTGTTTTGTATCTTTGCAATTGGCTAGAAGACTTTACATCTTGCAATATTGGGCATTCTTTAGAGTTATTGTTACATTTTTTACACGATTCACAACTAGTAAAATCTTTATGTTCTTGCAATGCCTCTAGCGAAGATTCATCACTGACTTTTCTAAAATGACTATGATCAAGCAGAGCACATTGCTCACAAGATTCACCGCACACTATTCCAGGAAGTGTCATTAAATGCGCGGTTTGAGGAGACGCATTTACTAAAAGAGATAGATTTTTCTGCGCTGCATCTTGCGCAAAGTCTTCGATTGCACCGCCTGTAAACACCATTACAACAATCAAATAACTTGCCCAAAATTCGCATATACAAAGCGTTGCAAGCAATGCAACAAACGCAAGCAAGTCAATTCCAAGTGTGCCATGCGCCAAATCATCAATCATACTTAAAAGCGACTTAACACATGTGTATAAAACTAAACATGTTATTATACTTTGCCCGATTGTAAGGCTTATTTGCACATTAAAATCAAAATTTATCAATGAAAATAGGTAATTTAACGTCTTGCTTATAGCTTTGCAAAAGTCGAGTATAAAAGTCAGATTTCTAGAATAAAACGCCGCAATAAACGGAAACAAAACTAAAACGATTACTAATTGAGGAGCACGACGGCAATACGCTAGAAGTTTACGCATACACTTTCCTTACGCTGATCAGGCTAACTGCGCTAAACGCGGCTAACACACGATTTCACGCCTTGTTAACCCATTGAGCAGCTATTTATAAGATTTATAACAGCAAGCCCAATACACGGCGTAAAGATACTTATGTTTATTTGTTAATGAATATATTAACAACAACCATTGATGAGAAGCGTTCTCATGTAACAAGACGCGCGCAAACACAAGGAGCACGCACAAAACACAATACGGACCCCATGCATGAAAAAGGGCTTCTAGCGATTGGCTAGAAACCCTATTTGTGGAGCTAAGGAGACTCGAACTCCTGACCCTGTCTCTTATACACATCTGAC
>CAMXWX010000040.1 GCA_947252975.1 uncultured Gardnerella sp. | reverse complement strand
TCGCTAGCAATAAAAGCTGGATCTTCAATAAATGAGTTATCGATAGCACAAATGCGCTCGCAAGTAATATTATCTTCTAAACTTTTACCACCTTGCGATGCGTTTGCTTGAATGCATTGATAAATTGCTTGTAGTCTGTTTAATGCACCTTCAATGCGCAACACTTTCAAAGCTGCAGAAGGCTCTAATGAATCATCCCAAATCAAGTAATGTGCTGAAGTTTTCTGTGCAGGTTGTAAGTGTAATCTTTCCGCTGCATGGACTGCTTCTAGACTGTGAGTTTGCTCTAATGCTCCAACGTCGCGCATGACGCGTTCGTAGTATTCTTCCAAACCGGAAACTCTAAAACCTTCTTTGCGCGCAGTTTTAATATCGGAAACGCTTCTTCTTATTGCGCCAAGAGGAGCTTCTGTATGCAAGCGGTGTAATACGTGAAAATATCCAAAACCAACTAATGATTGGTGCAAATCTGGCACAAAAAAAGTCGCAAAAAATACTGTAGCAATAGCGTCTTCATATGAAAGATTGCATCTAAAATCGTCACTCAACGATACGCGTGTGCCTTCAATAGTATATTTTTTATGCTTTCCATTGTTTAAGCAAATCCATGAAGCAACTTGATGCAAGCCATCATCTAAAGAAACTTGCATAACAACATCGCCATAGACAAAAGGCTTATCGTTAATGTTTTGTTTTGCGTATGAGCTTGAAGTATTCTTATTTACTTTCTTTTTTCGTAAATTTTTAAATACGCTTTGTAGTTGTTTTGTAAAGTTATGTGATGCTTGTATTTGCTTAGATCCATAGAATCTAGTTTTGTTATATAGATTAAAAGACCCTTGCTCAATAAATGACAATTGTGGTATGCGCTCAATTGCTTCTACAGGAGTTACTTTATCTCCTGTGTAAACTCTCCCATCTTTGTCTGCGATTGCAAGTTGACGAAAATGTTTTCCATCATCTTTGCATAAACCTAGTGCAATTCCAAATAGTTTCCCAGGGATTTTAAACCAAGCTAGTTGGGTATTTGCTGGAAGTCCTGGAAAATCACGAAAAATACGGTGTTTAGAAAAAGTAGGAATGGAAGTAATTTCGCCTTGTTGCCATAAGGAATCAATAGCGTCTGACATGATTGACATACGATCTTCTTTAGAGTGTGTCTGCTCGGTAGATTGCACGTCTTCAGCCATAATCCCCATTCTTTCAAGTCGTTGACATAATGCAAGTTGCGTTCGTAAGCATTCAGCATTTAATCTTATGCGCTGACTGCACTCGTCACATCATAGTTCAGTATATAAGTAGTATATAGGAAACGCATGTTCGATGTGTGAATGTTGCAGAATTGTGGATATTTTATTTTCAAATGGAGCGGACAACGGGACTCGAACCCGCGGTCTCAACCTTGGCAAGGTTGCGCTTTACCAACTAAGCTATGTCCGCAAACAAGTGAATACCTTATATCATTTTCATAAAAAGTGCAAATTAGGTATGTCGCAAGCCTTACAAGTACTGGCTGTACTTGTAAGGCTTACTTGTTTCAGATTTTCAGTGTTTTAAGTTGAAGACTTATTTTATTTGTTTGCTTACTTGCTTTCGTCATCGCGCTTTGGAGAAGATGGTGTTGCACCCTTTTCAAGCACTCGACCAGGGCCTGCAAGATAAGCTGCGCGGCCTGCCTCAATACCAAGCTTGAAAGCTTTAGCCATAAGCACAATATCGTTTGCAGTAGCAACTCCAGTATTTGCCATTACAGCTGCAGCACCCATTTCCATTGCTTCAGCAGCCTGGCTTGGAACGCCAATGCCGGCATCGACAATAACAGGAAGATCGATTTCGTCGATAATAAGCTGAATAAACTTCTTAGTTTCAAGACCCTTGTTAGAGCCAATCAAAGAGCCGAGAGGCATAATTGCGGCAGCTCCAGCGTCGCGCATTGCCTTAGCAAAGTACAAATCTGGATACATGTAAGGAAGAACAGTAAAACCTTCGTCAGCCAAAATCTTTGTTGCTTGCAAAGTAGCTTCATTGTTTGGCAACAAATACTTGCGATCAGGAATAATCTCAAGCTTGATGAAGTTTCCGCAACCCATTTCGCGAGCAATATGTGCAGTGTTAACTGCTTCCTCTACAGTTACGCATCCGCTAGTATTAGGCAAAATGGTAACGCCTTCTGGAATATGCTTTAAAATTCCTGCAGCTTTCTCGCTATAGCGAATTGCTACAGTAATCATTTCAGCTTTAGCACTATTTACTGCGGCATCAATAAGCTCCTCAGAATACTTTCCAGAACCCAAAATGTATCGAGAAGTAAACTTCTTACCACCTAATTCTAAATAATCTTCATTCTCCATAATTTCCTCCATTTTTTATCCATTTCAACGCTTCTAACGCTTCTAAACTTGCGATAATCGAAACATAAGGCAAATACAAGCCTTCTTCAGGAGAAGACTTAAAATCACCTACTAAGCACACGTTTGAAAGATGCTTAATTTTTACGTTCTTAATATCTCCTAGTCCAGATAAGCCAGAAGCGGTAATAACATATTTGTTAGGATGATTCATGAAATAGTCAAGAACCATTGCTTTCGATTCGCGATTGTCGAATGCTTCAATAAACAAGTCGGAGCGCTCAGCAATCTCATCTAACGATTCCGGCGTAACTTTTTGCACGAAAGCTTCTACTTCAACGTACGGCAAAGTTTCATTAAGCCGCGCTTTAGTAGCAGATACTTTGTGTTGTCCAATTTCGTTAATCGTATAATTTTGACGGTTTAAATTCGAATACTCGATACTGTCAAAATCGTAAATGTACAACTTTTTTACGCCGGCTCGCGCAAGCATTAACGCAATATTTGATCCCAAACCGCCGCAGCCAAGTATTGAAACTGATTGTTGAGCAAACAAATCATTATCTTCCTTTAGCTGACGTTTAAGAACTTTTGCGCGAATATCGTCACTTTCCATTCATCCTCCTCCCATAATGCTAAATACTTCAATTTTTGCGTTATCTTTAACTATGAAAGTTTCAAAATCTTTGCGTTTTACTAATTCACCATCAACTTCTATTGCAACAAAAGTACTGTCGTAGCCTTCGCGCTTAAGTAGTTCAAGTAAATTCTCGTTCTCAACATAATCCACAGTATCGTGATTAAGTTTCAGCACACTTACCTCCTTTCTGTAGAATATGCTTTAAGTTTTAAATATTACGTTTAAAGATTCTACCTAATCCTTAGCTGGATGAAGAATAAACTTGCCCTTGAAGCCTTTGCAAACGCCATTTTCTTGGCTGTAAATTTCTTCGCCGCGAAGCAAAGTTCTTACCACCTGGCAGCCAATAGTGCGACCAACGTACGGGCTGAACTTGTTTCGATACTCAAGATCTTCAGCTTTAAGAACATAAGGAGCATTTGGCTTAATGAATGCAAGATCTGCGTCATAACCCAAACGTATGCTGCCTTTTCCTTTCAAATCGAAGCGTTTTGCAGAATTGCTAGAATTCAATGCCACAAATTGAGTCAACGACATTCCGCGCTTTTGCACAGCTTCATCAAAGAACACATCAACATCGTTTTGAACGCTACCAATACCACCCCAAGCTGTGAAAGCATCATCAGTTTGCTTCAAACTCAAAGGAGCTGGCGAATGGTCGGAAACAATGAAGTTAATAGAACCGTCAAAAACCTTTTCCCACAAGCCATTCTGGTTTTCCTTGTCACGAATTGGCGGAGTGCACTTAGCGATATTTCCAATTTCGTCAAGCTCAGAAGTGTCGAAATACAGGTAATGGTTGCAAGTTTCGCAGCTTACGTCTACGCCATTTTTACGAGCGTCAGCAACAGCTTGAGCGCCTTCCGGTGAAGAAACATGAACAATATGAATTCTGCATCCAGTTTCTTTAGCAAAAAGACAAGCGCGTTCAATCGCTTCAACTTCGGTGAAAACAGGTCTGGTTGCTACGAACTCAGAAAGCTTTCTAGCTCCCATTTGATGAGCTTTCTTTCCAAGCTGGTCTGTAATAGGAGCGTTTTCGCAATGCATAATCAAAATTTTGCCGGTTTTTGCAATCTGCTGCATACCGGTGTAGAGGGAATAATCGTCGCAATTATACAAATCAACTTGCAAATCCTTGTCGCCAGTAGTTCCAAGGAATGCCTTGTAATTAACGACACCCTGCTTATCTTGCTCGCATATTCCGCCATTGAGGTTTTGTGGTTCCAAGCCACCAGTTTGACCAACATCAACCTTGAGCTTTCCGTCGGCTTCTTTAAGCACTGCTTCAAATGACTTTCCATCAGTAGTAGCAGGAATCTGATTGCAAGGCATTTGCAGCATTGTAGTAATACCGCCTTTTGCGCCGGCAGAAGTTGCTGTTACAAAACCTTCCCAATCGTCGCGAACGCCGCCGCCTGGAGCGTTAATATGAACATGAGAATCAACTTTTCCAGGAACAACTATTAAATCAGTTGCGTCAATAGTTTTATCGGCTGTAAAGTTGCTTCCAAAAGCGGCAAACTTGCCGTCTTTAATTGCTATATCGGCTTTAGTTGCTTCATTATCGAATACAACCAAACCGTTTGTGATTACTACATCGTAGTTCATATTATTTCCTTTCTTTAGCCATTGTTGGCTGAAAAACTTTTGATAGTAATATTTGACACACGAATCCTACAGTGCATCCCACAATCCATGAGATTTGAGTAAGCGGTGAAAGTAGAGGAATTATCTGCCCGGAAAGAGCAAATAAAAGCCCAAGTATCGTAGAAGTATAAGATATCCAGTTAGTTCCAGAATAAGCAGATTTTGACGAGCTATTTGTATCGTAATAAATTTGATCAAGATCAATATGCGTGCGCTTTACTACGTAATAGTCGGCAAGTAGAACACCTGCAATAGGGCCTAAAAGCATACCAATAAGATTTAAGAAGCCTGTAATATTAGCCATAAACTTCCACGGCATTAGCACAGTGCTTACAAGAGCTGCAATAACTACGCCACGCTTATAATTTACAAATCGCGGAGCTAAAGCAGTTAGCTGGTATGCTGCAGGAACAATATTGCCAGTTGCATTTGTGCAAACTGTAGTAAGTAGAAGCAACCCAGTAGCTATTGCAATTGCAGGAAGATTATCCCACTTGTTTATGATGACAAGAACATCTGTAATGGTTTCATGGTAAAAAAGCGATCCGCCCACTAAAATAACTACGCTTGTAAAAGCAAAAAGCGCGTAACTTAGCAAGAAGCTAGCAATTTGACCTTTTAGTTGAGCCATAGTTGACTTTGCATTTTGCGTAAAATCAGCAATAGAAACGGCAGGAGCAGCCCAAACGCCCAGCACAGAATTTACAACCATCATCATGAAAAGCCCAAGACCGTAATTAGTTGGCGCTTGAACAGTAGCATGATATTGCATGATTGCAGATAATCCACCAGCACAGCTAATAGCCCATACGCTCATGCAACCAAAAACAACGTAAATAAGTGGGCTTAATACTACAGTTAGCTTATTAAGAGTCTTTCCTCCGCCTAAACCAATCGCCAAATTAAGCAACCAAAATATTGCGAAGGAAATAATAATAGGTATGTGCGAACCAACAAATGGTATTTCGTTTCCAAACGTAAGAAACTCAGGGCAAATTTTGCCAACTAGAATCTCTAAAGCTTTCGCACCTATATATGTTTGAATTCCATACCAGCATATTGCAGCAACTACTCCCCTGAGGAATCCTGGTAGTTGAGCGCCTGCTTTTCCGTATGTTGCGCGCAAATGCATAGAAAACGGTATGCCGTATTTGGAACCTACAACACCGTTAGCAACCATGATAATTGCTGTAAGAATTGCGCCAAGCATGATACCAATCATTACGTAAATTGGAGAGTATCCCATTAAAAGGAACGCGCCAACTGCAGCATAATTAGGAATATTGTGTACAGACTGCATCCACAAAGTGCAGAAATTAAGAGCGCTCATTGTGCGTTTTTCTTGCGGCTTTGGCAGTAAATCTTCGTTAGTGTAGCCGCGCTCGCGGTAACATTCCAAGTTTTTACTAGCTACTGGCTCGTCTTGTAGCAGTTTACTAATTTGCATGCGCACCTCCTTACTTTTCTTGTTTGTAAATTTGATTCTTTTTTGTGTTTTGAGTTTTTTGAAAGTAATAATCGCAACTTTGCTCAAAAATAAAAAAAGATACGAAAGGATTTCGTACCCGTGGTGGTGCGCCCCTTCGTATCAGCCTCTTATTCGTGAATAAGCGTTGTACTCTCATTCGATATTCACTTTTCTTCGCTGCGATTAATTAAGCAGTGAAGTTTGCATCGTATATGCCTTTTGCGTCCTTCCTAGATTTCTATTTATTTGGTTTTCGTTATCTTTTTAGTTGGTTTTTAGTTAGTCCTCATAAGCCAAACTATGCAGAGCATCTCGTAAAAGCTTTACTCCGTGAACAGCGTCTTGTGGATCTGTGTACTCTTCTGGAGCGTGACTAATACCATCTTTTGAAGGAACGAAAATCATTCCGGATTTTACAAACGGAGCAAAAATTTGCGTATCTTGACCAGCACCTGAATGCATGACTCTGTACGCATAACCTTGCTTATTAGCTTGATCTTTCAAAAGATTAATAATATCGTCGCTAAGTGGTGTAGGATCGTCAGACATCCACTTATCGATCTGCGCTGTAATGCCATAAGACTTGGCAGTTTCGTGAATATCCTCGTCGAGTTCCTGCAAGAATTTATCAAGAAAAGCTTTATCTGTATGACGGCAGTTCATTGAAAAAGTAACTTCTCCAGGAACAATATTTACTTGATTTGGAACTACGCTGATTCTACCGAAAGTAAGCACCAGTGGGTCGCCTGCTTGCTTAGCTTTGTCAAGATTTTTGGCGATTATATGAGACATGCAATCTACTGCATCGTGCCTGTAGGACATCATTGTTGTGCCAGCGTGATTTTGTACGCCTTTAAGATGAATATCCCAACGGTGCTGACCGGCAATGCTAGTGATAATACCTAAATCTTCGTGATTGCTGTAAAGCGTTGGTCCCTGCTCAATGTGTAGCTCAATCCAGGCTTCAAGATTTGCGAACTTAGGTTGAGTTGTTTGATAATTGAACCCAGCTTCACGCATTGCTGTTTCGAAAGGAACACCTTCGCTGTCGCAAATATTTTCTACGTCCTCTTTTTTGGCTAGTCCGAAGAAATTCTTTGAACCCCAGAATACGTATGGGAAACGTGAGCCTTCCTCTTCTGCTAAGCAGATAATGCGAAGACTTTTCTTTGGCTTTCCATATCTAGTAAGTAAATTCTTAATTGCTAAATAGGCTGCAACTATTCCAAGTTGGCCGTCAAAACGACCTCCTCTTGAAACTGTGTCAATATGCGATCCGCAAGCTATTATGCTTTCTGGTTGTTCGCATCCTTCAACAGTTGCAATTAGGTTTCCAACTTGGTCGAATTCTACAGTCATACCGAGTTTTTCAAATCGTTGACGAAGAGCAAAAAGAGCCTGTTTCCAAGATTTTGTGTAAAGAGGTCGAGTAACTCCTTGTTCTCCTGGTTTTTCTGTGAATCCTGCAAGCCAGCTTATGGCTGATTCTATAGTTTCAGCACTTATGCTGCTATCAATCATGTGCAGTATTCCTCCTCACTTGTGCAAGTTTTCCCAAAAGTGACATTCAGGCGGATATTTTTTGGTTTTGGTGTTTGGTTTTTAGTTTTTTAGTTGTTTTTTAAATCTTTTTTTTAATTGTTTAGTTGATACTCGTGTAATTGCTACTACTTTGTGGCAACGCAAGATGTCACGAAAATCGTGACAGAAAGAAATCACTTATTGTAATTGCTCCCTACGCATGTCTTAACAAAACAGGTTCAAAGGGTGTTTCTCAACTGTTTCCAGTACCCCTGCAATTTTCACTTGTACTCGGATGAGTATAGCACGATATTAAATGAACTCAAAATGAACATTTGCATGTGTGTTTCTGTGAAGAAATGATTGGTTGCTTGCTTGGCTGGTCGGTTGGTTGGTTGATTGATTGACTGACTGCTATGAGATATTGCTTCTATTTGTGGTTGCATGTGTGTTTGGCTGCGAAAAATTTTCATATGTAAGTTAGGAAATAAAAAATAGCCAGATAACAAAAAACGCAGTGCTTCTACACTGCGAACATATTGTGGGTGATATAGGAATCGAACCTATGACCCCTTCCGTGTGAAGGAAGTGCGCTAGCCGCTGCGCCAATCACCCAAAATTTTTTAATTATGCGTGAAAGGCAATCCTTTCGAGTGGGCGATACAAGGTTCGAACTTGTGACCCCTTCCGTGTCAGGGAAGTGCGCTACCACTGCGCCAACCGCCCAGGTTGTTTATTAAGCTAACACGCTCAATCGAGGTGGGTACGAGAGTCGAACTCATCTATACGGCTTTGCAGGCCGCTGCCTAACCGCTTGGCTAACCCACCGTAAGGTCGAATAACTCATCGGACCTAGAGCGGACAACGGGACTCGAACCCGCGGTCTCAACCTTGGCAAGGTTGC
>CAMXWX010000039.1 GCA_947252975.1 uncultured Gardnerella sp. | reverse complement strand
CAATATTTGCATACGCAGAAGGAAAATCAGGCTGCCATTTAGACAAAGCTAAATCATAATCGCCAGAATCGCCAGTAATCATATCTGTAAAAATCTGCGAATCCACAATTCGTATAGAAACATCAATTCCAACGCGCTTTAAGCTTGCTTGAATAGAAGATGCCACTTGTGCCTGATCTGGGCGAGCAATAAGACTAAACTTTAGTTTAGATTTACCCGATTCCTTTAATAATTGTTTAGCCTTTTCTACGTCCCCACGCGGATTTGCAGAATATAGATTATAGACTTTGCGCTCGCTTACGCCTGGAGTGATAAGCGTTGTTGCAAAACCGCCAGCAACCGCACCGCCCTTTGCTCTCTGATACGACTGCTTATCTACAGCGTACTGAATTGCCTTGCGAATCTTAACATCTTTAATACGTCGATTGTTCATGGCCAAGTATTCCAACGCTCCGTCACCGCTTGTAATTAAAAGATTGCTTGACTTGTAGCTTGCTTTAGCTTGCGCGCGCTGAGCTGGAGGCACAAAATCTGCAAGAATAGCATTGTCTGCACCAGAATTGCCTTGAATCATAGATTGTGCAGCAACAGAAGCATCAACGCCAAGCTTCCAAATTATCTTGTCTGGGTAATTAGCTCGAATTGAATCCGCGCTGGAATCCCAATTAGTGTTTCTAACCATAACAATTTGCTTGCCAACTTCGTTTTCAACAATTTTGTACGGTCCAGAAGCAACTGGGCTTTTGCCATAATCCTGCGCGTTACCAGAATTTAGTGGAACGGGAGCGAATGCAGCCAAAGACGCAACCCAAGGCCAATTAGCAAAAGCAGCATTTAGCTTAAAAATGATTGTTTGATTGTCTGGAGTTTCAATCGAATCCAAAGATTTACCACTAAACGGACCGGCATAATCTTTAGCGCCTTGTAAAAGCGCTTTGTGGTAACCAAATCCGCCTGTAAGCGAGTTTGCAAAAGAACGCTCAAGACCATATTTAATATCTTTAGACGTTATTGGGCTTCCATCCTGGTATTTAATCCCTTTTTTAAGAGTGTACTTCCAAGTTTTTCCGCCGTCTAAAGCAGTTCCTGTATCTGTTGCTAAATCGGCAACAACACTCGTTTTGCCACTTGGCGTTACTTTCCACGTTGTTAAAGCACGGAAAACTAGGCTATTAGAGGTTATTGGTAAACCCTGACTTCTTGCAGGATCAAAATCCATTTTTGATTCGGAGCTTAGAATCGTAAGCGTTCCACCCTTTTTTGGATTGCTATTAAGCACAGAAGCATTATGGAGTCTTTTTTGTAGATTTTGACCACTTTGCACAGCAGATCCGCAAGCAGAAAATGCATAAACCAGCGAAAACACTAGAATTACGGAAATTGCTCTTAATGTATTTAGAGCAAAACCACGATTAACTTTTTTGATGATTTGATAATAATTTTGCATATTTTGTGCATTTTGCATGATTTTTCCTTAATTTTTTATAAAGTTATAAAGTTATTAAAAATTTTTATTATTGTGATTTAAAGAAGACTTTAGTAGCGACTTTAGTTGCAACCTTAATGGCGATTTTGCTGGCGATTTTAACGCTCACTAATCACCGCTTTAAAGGGCGACTTTAGCCGCTCTAGGATCAAGCAAACAATAACAGACGTCAACAATAAGATTTGCAATTATTACAAGAGCGGCCGAAAACAGCGTAACTCCAACCAAAACTTGCAAATCAAAAGTCTTAACAGCGTCTAAAAGAAGTGAACCCAACCCGTGCATAGAGAACACGCGCTCAGTTATAACCGCTCCACCAAGAAGACCGCCAAGATCTAAACCAAACATTGTAAATATTGGTAAAATCGCATTTCGCAAAGCATGATTTAATACAACATGTGAATCGGGCATGCCCTTTGCTCTTGCAGTTCGCACATAATCTTTACCAAATTCCCTAAGCATTGTAGAACGAGTAATGCGCGCATAAAAAGCGCCATTTATCAACGCTAAAACAATCCAAGCGAGTAGAAGATGCCAAGCCCAGTTAAAAGGATTAGCAAAGAAGCTAACATATCCGCCCGTAGGAAAAACGGGAATGTAAACCGCAAAAGCAATAATCGCCAGCAAACCAATTAAGTAGGTAGGAGACGAAATACCAATCGAAGATAACGCTACGATTATGCGGTCAATCCACGAATCACGCTTAACAGCTTGCAAAACGCCTGCAAATACGCCAATTAGCATCCACAAAACAGCAGCGCCAATAGCGATTGATGCAGTAACTGGAAAACGACTAAAAATTAGACCAGTAACAGGCTCATTAAGAGCAAAAGACCATCCTAAGCAAGGAGCCGCGCAAACAATTGCGCTGGCAGATGAAGAATCGCCAAAAGTACGTCCAACAAAAATACCCTGCAAATAGTTAAAAAGCTGACTATACCAAGGCAAATCAGTTCCCATAAACGCAGAGACTTGGGCTAAACGTTCAGGCGTGCAAGGCTTGCCGCACATAAGCTGCGCAGGATTTGTTGGAGTCATAAAGAAAATCAAAAACATTGCCATTGCAATAACAGCAATAACAGCCAAAGCGCTTGCAACACGCCTAATAATGTAAAGAAAAACGCTCATGCTGCTATCTCCATTTTTGAAGAAAGCCAATCGCCCAGCATATTAAACCCGAGCGCAAGCAGGGACAAAGATAAACCTGGGAATATTAAATACCACGGGTCTACCAATGCCCACTGCACTGCGTCGGATATTGAGCGTCCCCACGAAGGCGAAGGCGGATTCATGCCAACGCCAAGAAATGAAAGTGCCGCTTCGAGCGCAATACGGCCTGGTATAGAAAGTGTTGTATTAACAATGATTATTGGAAGCATGTTTGGCAAAATCTGATTGCGCAAAACATGAAAAGCACTAGCGCCCATAACTCTGGAAGCCACAGCAAAATGACGATTTTTAAGGCTAAGTGTTTCGCCGCGTACCAATCGCGCCATACTAGGCCAACCAAAAAAGCCGATTACAAGAGTTAAAAGAAGCGGACGCGGGAAAGTTTGAGGAACAATCGCAGAAAGCGCAATCGCAAAGATTAGGAATGGGAACCCAAAGAACACGTCCATAATGCGAGAAATTGCAAAATCAACAAAACCACCAAAATAACCAGCAATAACGCCAATTACAACGCCTAAAACAACGGAGATTGCAGTAGAAGCTAAGCCAATTCCAAGAGAGATTCTTGCGCCGTGAGAGATGATTGCAAATAAGTCAATTCCGCGCAATGGTGTTACGCCAAACCAATGTTTTGAGCTTATTCCGCCTATGCCTGTAGGCAATGAAGAATCCGACAAAACATCGGGATTTTCGCTATATGGATCATTACCTGTAATAAGAGTAAAAAGGTCGGCAAAAATCGCCAATAAAACAAACAGTGATATTATTGCAATTCCAACAATTGCGGTAACACTTGATAAGTCGCGCTTACTACGCGAATAAAATACACCGCCCCTTTTCATCGCCACTCATTTCGTTACCTGCACTTTCATATTGCAATTTTTCTATAAAACTAACAAATACAAACATGAGTAAATTTGTACTGTTGTTATAACGAATCTATAGGAAGGTGTGGAAGTGTAGAAAATCGGAGTGTCGCATTGCTCAAACAAAACGTGCCGACGTATGAATCATACACGGCACGTTTTTTGTTTAGTTAATTAGCTGTTAGCTGTGTTTTACGCACGCTTAAGACTTACGCTAAGCTCAGTTGCGCTAGAATCAGCCTCTGTAACTTCAAAGCTTGTAGCCAAAGTCTCCTCCGCAATCAAATCACGGAACTGCTCAACTTTAGAAACATCCGAAGCAGGCACGCTCAAAGTCAAAGAGATTCGGTCGCTAATATCCAAACCATTCTCCTTACGAGCATCTTGAACAGCGCGAATAGCATCGCGAGCATAACCTTCCGCAAGCAAATCGCTAGTCAAAGCAGTATCGAGCATAACAAAGCCACCAGTTGGCATTGCAGCAGAAGCCGTATTCACAGCCGCTTGAGCATCCGAAGACTCAACGCGATTCACAAGATCATATTCTCCTTGTTCAAGCGTAACTTCGCCGTTTGGAGTGTTAACAACAGGAGCACCAGACTCGTCAACTCGCCAATCGCCACTCTTAGAAGACTTAATAGCAAACTGCACTTGCTTACCCAAACGAGGACCAGCTGCGCGCGCATTCACCTTAAGCTCGTGAACAATCTTCAAACCATGGCTGCTAGCATCTTCCAAAGTGCAGAATGTAACATTCTTCACATTAAGCTCGCGCTCAAGCACCTGCTCGTAAGGCTCTACAGCATCAGTATTCTCTGCAACAACCGTCAAATTTGCCAACGGCTGGCGCACACGCAACTGTTCCGCCTTACGCAAAGAAAGCGTAGAAGAAACAACCTCGCGAACCTTATCCATAGCAGCAACCAAAGCATCGTCGTGCGCAAGAACCGCTCCAAGCTCAGTCACTTCGCCAGCCTTAGGGTTTTTCTCTCCATCCGAAAGCATTTGCGGTTCAACCAAATAAGGCCAATCAACCAAATGCACGGATTCGCCGCCAGTAAGACCACGCCACACAGCCTCTGCCTCCATAGGAGCAAGAGGAGAAATCGTGCGCATGAACACTTCAAGAACAGTGTAAAGCGTGTTAAAAGCAGTCTCGTCTTCATTCCAGAATCGGTCGCGGCTGCCGCGAATATACCAATTCGTAAGCACGTCAATAAAATCACTTACTGCCGCGCAAGCATCGCTAATCGCAAACTCGTTCAAACACTTTTCTACGCGCTCAACAAGCAAACGCGTGCGAGCAAGCAAGTAGCGATCCATGTTGCAAAGGCCTGCAACCTCGTCCGCGCGAAGCCTGCGAGCATCGTAGCCCTTGCCACCGTTTGCAGCATTCGCATACAAAGTGAAGAAGTAGTAAGAGCTCCAAACTGGAAGCATAACCTGGCGAACAGTATCCCTAATGCCGTCGGCAGTAACAATCAAATTGCCACCGCGCAAAATTGGCGAAGACATAAGGAACCAGCGCATAGCATCCGAACCGTACTCGTTGAAAACGCCATTAACATCTGGGTAATTGCGCAAATGCTTACTCATCTTCTGGCCGTCGGAACCAAGCACAATGCCGTGGCAAATCACGTTCTTAAAAGCTGGACGGTCGAATAGAGCTGTAGCCATAATGTGAAGCGTGTAAAACCAGCCGCGAGTCTGACCAATATATTCAACGATGTAATCGCATGGGAAGTGTTCTTCGAAGAAGTCCTTATTTTCAAACGGATAATGGAACTGTGCAAAAGGCATAGAACCAGACTCAAACCAACAATCGAGAACGTCCGTAATGCGGCGCATTTGCGACTTTCCAGTAGGATCGTCTGGGTTCGGTCGAGTAAGGCGATCGATATACGGGCGGTGCATATTCACATTGCCGTCGTCGTCGCGAGGATAATCGCCAAAATCAGCCTTAAGCTCTTCGAGCGAACCGTAAACGTCTACGCGAGGATACTTTGGATCGTCACTCACCCAAACTGGAATTGGCGAACCCCAGAAGCGATTACGGCTAATCGACCAATCGCGAGCGTTAGAAAGCCACTTACCAAACTGGCCGTCCTTAACGTTTCCAGGAATCCAATTAATCTGCTGATTAAGCTCAAGTAAACGCTTCTTAATCTTTGTAACAGACACAAACCAGCTAGAAACAGGCTTGTAAATAAGCGGAGTTGCGCAACGCCAGCAATGAGGATAGCTGTGCACGTAGCTTTTTTCTTGGAACAGCAACGCGCGCTGATCTTCTGGCATTTGAGCAAGCGGGCCGTCTCCTGCACGCAAGTTGCGCAAAATTGGCAAATTCGCGTCGAAAACGTACAAGCCTTCGTAATCTGGGCAGTCGCTTGTAAACTTGCATCCTGCGTCAAGCACGTCAACGCTGCGAATTTCGTGCGCGTTAAGCGTGTTCATATCGTCCTCGCCGTAAGGAGCCTGGTGAACGAGACCAGTACCTTCAGCGGTATCAACATAATCTGCTGTGAAAATCGTAAAAGCGTTAGGACCAGGAGTGCCACCCTCTGCGAGCGCAGAATCGCTTGCAAAGTATGGGAACACTGGGTAGTAGCGCCAACCAGCCATCTGCGCGCCCTTAAGTTCGCGCACAACTTCGTAATTTTCGCCAAGTTCCTTAGTGTAGGAGCCGAGCAAAGGCTTACCGATGTAGAACTTTTTACCTGCGAACTTGCCTTCAGTTGGGCGAACTTCCACGTAATCAATATCTGCGCCAACTACGATTGCAAAGTTTGTTGGAACTGTCCAAGGAGTGGTGGTCCAGAATACTGCGTAAGCATCGTCTTCGTCGCGAAGCTTAACAGCAACGGAAACAGTTGTATCCTGGCGATTTTGGTACACATCCGCATCCATGCGAAGCTCGTGAGCGCTAAGCGGAGTCTGATCCTTTGGGCAGTACGGAAGCACGCGGTAACCCTTATAAGCTAAGCCCTTATCGTAAAGCTGCTTAAACGCCCACATTACGGATTCCATGTATGGAATATTCAGCGTTTTGTAGCCGCGCTCGAAATCAACCCAGCGAGCCTGACGATGCACGTAGTTTTGCCACTCGTTTGTGTACTTCAAAACGCTGGCGCGGCAAGCATCGTTGAACTTTGCGATGCCCATTTTTTCGATTTGATCAACAGACTCGATGCCGAGTTCCTTCTGCGCTTCCAACTCTGCAGGAAGACCGTGAGTATCCCAACCAAAAACGCGGTTTACTTTGCGTCCGCGCATAGTCTGATAGCGCGGAACCACGTCTTTTGCGTAGCCTGTTAGCAAGTGACCGTAGTGAGGAAGACCGTTTGCAAATGGAGGGCCATCGAAGAACACGAACTCGTTTTGGCTACCTTTGCCAGACGGACGGTATTCGATTGACTTGCGGAAAGTGTTATTTGCATCCCAGTATTGAAGAACGGACTCTTCAAGCTTTGGGAAAGAAGGATTTGGTGCAACTTGCGCGGCGGCGTTTTCTTGCGTTGATGCTGAAACACTTACCTTTGGGTATACGTTATTTGCGCATGACTTTTCGGACGCGTTTGCTGCTGGATTAGTGGATTCGCTCACTGTGCTCTCCTCGCTCAACAGGGTGAATATTTCCCTGCGAGGACGACAGTTATTGCCGCGGTACCACCTCGCTTGCTGCAAAATGCTTATGCAACGTTTGCAGCCTCTCGTGTTTGGCTATACGGGCCAACCCCGTCGGTTCTAATAAGCGAGAACCTTACGAATACTCGCCGTTCTTCCGAAAACTCCCCGCCGATAACGGATCATCGCTTAAGTTAGAAACAATCTAACACTATCCCCTAACATTGGGAAGAATTTCGCGACTCGCGAATAATTTTCATGACATTTTCATGACATATTATCCAAAAATGCTTTAGCTTCATTAGCATTGCTAAAAACAATGCCGTCTTCAGAAATTTTGCCATCTATAATTTGATTAGCGTGATTCATAGCTTTAAGAGTTGCTTCGTTGGGAACAGACAAGTTACTATTCAAGGTAATATTTTCTTTAATTTTATTTTTCCAATCATAAAATTCATTAATACTAGACATTCCAATGCATTCAATAACATTTTTGGAACAACTTGGCACTTCAACGCAAAGCGCACTTAGTAATTTCTCAATCTTCTCTAAAAACTCTAGATAATAGTTAGTGTCTAAGAATAAGTCGAAATCTTTAATAAGCTGAAAAACTGTTGCATTGAAACTATGTGGTCTAGCACAATACAAACGTTCATCATGCGCACAAATATTTCTGAACTCTTTAATTCTTCTATAAGTAGAATCAATTTTTATTGACGTAATATCTTTTTGAGAACAGTGTGAAGAATTATAAAGTTCAGTATATTCCCTAGCAACCAAACCTCTCATGCATCTAGTTTGAACTTTGTAAAACCAGAATATCTGTCCGAAAGTTAGGTCATTAGATAAAACCCATAATGGAACCTGACCATCGTGATTATTGATACAATGCCGTATGTATTCTTTCCCTAGATTTAATTTTTTATTATTTGACGTATTATTTTCTATAATTCGATTAAATGCTCTAACTAAACCGCGCGATTCCTTTGGATCTTCATAATTAGCTTCATTAAGGTAAGCATTGACTTCATTATCGTGAATCTGGCTAAAACAATATGAACATGATGACCTTAACAATGCTTCTGTTCTAGTTGTAGCCGCAAAAATAATACCACGAAGTTCGCGATCAAATTTAAAAAGATAATAAATGTGTTCAAACTTTGTTCCTTGAACATATTTATTCGAATTTTTTGATTCAAGAAATGGATTTTTATACCCATTCACAACGCTATAGTAACCTTCTCTTTCAAGTATTTCCATAGCTTTAAGCTCATCAGAAAACACTACTCCTCTAGACTTAAGCAATTTTATTTGTTGCTTGATAGTAGTAAAAGGCTTATAAATCACCATCATTCCCACCAAATCCCCCGCCATTAGATGCACAAAGAGCCAATCAATCACTTGATTGGCTCTTCGCGAACCAGACACAGCCTGGCTTCACCACGTATCTATTCTACAAAAGAAACTAATATTTGTCAAAAAATAAACAAACTATATACAGCACACAACCAAATATAGCTATACACAAAAAGTGCCCCGAATCAGAATCGAACTGACGACACCCACTTTAGGAGAGTGGTGCTCTATCCACTGAG
>CAMXWX010000038.1 GCA_947252975.1 uncultured Gardnerella sp. | reverse complement strand
GTCTGTCTGTCTGTCTGTCTGTCTGTCTGTCTGTCTGTCTGTCTGTCTGTCTGTCGAGGATTATATTTTTCATGATCTCAGTTTGTCAACTTCCGTACCGAATTAACATGCCAATTATAACAAACAAACTTAGCAAATTCCAGTATAAGATAACTCACAAATAAACTATCAAATCTGCTAAACAACCAACTCTCAAAAGCAACAATAACGAAGATACATGAAAGTAACATATAATTTCTTAAAATTAAGTTTGGCAAACATAAAATAGGATCATAAAGCACAAATTAAGATTAGCGAACTTAAATTAAGTTTGACAAACGCAAATCCATTCGCTATAGTTTCCACTTATCACCATTTCGACGAGTAAAGGAGTGCACATGTATCATACAAATATGATGACAAATTGTTGTTGTAACGTATGCTGTTGCGCATTTCTTAATCGAAATGATGTTTTCAAGCACTAACTGTGCATAACATCTAGCCTGTGTTAAAAGCATTTACGTTAAAACACAGCAAATTACGATTTAAGAAACAGCGCGCTGTTTCTTTTTTTATGCCAAAATTCGAATATAAAACGTTGAAAAGATAACAATTTAACGCGAATTAAATATTAAAACGAATAAATGGCATCTTTAGAAACAACTAATAAATAATCACTTTATTAATAAAAATTGTTTTTTAAAAATTAAAAATAAGCAAAATTAAACAAATTAAATTAAACAAAACAAACAAGTAAGGGGAAATATTATGTCTAACATCTACAAGTCCGTGCAAGAACTCGTAGGTCACACTCCACTTCTGGAGCTTACTCACATTGAAAAAGAGTACAATCTTCAAGCAAAAATCCTCGTAAAACTCGAATACTTCAACCCAGCAGGTTCTGTAAAAGACCGCATCGCAAAGCAGATGATTGAAGAAGCAGAAACCACAGGCACAATTAAGCCAGGCTCAGTAATTGTTGAGCCAACTTCTGGAAACACTGGCATTGGTCTTGCAATGATTGCACAAACAAAAGGATACAAAAGCATTATTGTGATGCCAGAAAGCATGTCTATTGAACGCCGAAAACTTATGAAAGCATACGGGGTAGAACTCGTGCTCACACCTGCTGCAGAAGGAATGAAAGGCGCTATTGCCAAAGCGAAGGAAATCGTTGAAAACACTCCAAACGCGTGGATTCCAGGACAGTTTACCAATCAAGCAAATGTGCACGCGCACTACAACACAACCGGCCCAGAAATTTGGCAAGACACTGATGGAAACGTGGATATGCTTATTGCTGGTGTTGGAACAGGCGGCACAATCACTGGTACAGGAACATATTTAAAAGAGCAAAATCCGCAGCTTGAAGTAATTGCAGTAGAACCAGCCGACTCCCCTGTGCTCGCAGGCGGCAAGCCAGGAGCGCACAAGATTCAAGGAATCGGTGCAGGATTCGTGCCAGATGTGCTCAACCAAAACATTTACGATCGTATTGTTCATGTAACAAATGAAAACGCAATTGAAAGCGGCAAGCTTATAAGCAAAAAAGAAGGCGTTCTCGTAGGCATTTCTTCCGGAGCTGCGGTTTGGACAGCAATCCAAGAAGCAAAAAGAGAAGAAAATGCAGGCAAAACCATAGTTGCAATACTTCCAGATTCAGGAGATAGATACTTGTCTACTGCATTATTTGAAAACTAACTGTATTTAGTAGCACTACTATAAACACGCAAGTTTTGATTAAATAATATATGCAAATATTAATTAGTAATTAAAACGAGAAAATAAAGAAAACAAAAAAATACTGGAGATTAATGTATGAATGAGCATCTTGACCTTATAAACAAACTCAATTCAATTCATGATTCTGACATAAGGCAAGCTACATTCATACCTAACTATCACAATATTATTGCGCTCATACATGCAACTCAGGTGTTACTTTTGCCTGAGTTGCATGCACGCAATGTAAGTAACGATACTGCGCAACTCAATGCTACTTTGAATACCGTTACTTCAAACGCGTTAGACACTATAGAACGCATTATATTCCACGAACTTCAATCCTGTACAAGCAACTCAATTAAAATTCAAGAAACTTGCAATCAATTCATACATAAACTTCCTGCAATTAAAAAGTTACTCTTAACAGATATTCAAGCAATATATGAAGGCGATCCTGCTTGCACAAGCAAAGTAGAAGTCACGCTCGCATACCCAGGTTTTTACGCAATGCTTATTCACCGCACAGCTCACGCACTCTACGAGCTTAACGTGCCACTAATTCCTAGACTTATGAGCGAATATGCTCACAGAAAAACCGGAATTGACATTCATCCAGGAGCAAAAATTGGTGCATATTTTTGCATTGATCACGGAACTGGCATTGTAATTGGCGAAACAACTGTAATCGGCGAACATGTTAAGCTTTATCAAGGAGTAACGCTGGGTGCAAAAAGTTTTGCGCTAGACGAGAACGGAAATCCTATAAAAGGTGGAAAGCGACATCCAAATATTGGGAATAATGTTGTAATTTACGCAAACGCAACAATCTTAGGCGGAGAAACCACAATCGGAAGCGGAAGCGTAATTGCAGCAAACGCGTGGATCAACCGCAGCATTCCTGCAAACACAACCTACCACTTCCCTAAAGTCTAATGCGCGCTAAAATACTGATTCCACTTCTACTATTTTATTTGAACATCTGTTAGATTTATTTACAATAAACATCCAAATATAATAAAAGTGCGCGCTCATAAAAACGTAAAAACGTAAGAACGCGCACTAGCAAGAATACTTAGCAAAAACTAGCAACAGCTAGAACAGCTACTTTTTAAGTTGCACAGTCTCGTGATCCTTGCCCATCTTAAACTGAATACCTGCACGCTGCCACATGCGATATTCGCCAACCGCAGTAAAGAGAACATCCGTGGAAGAGTTAAGTGCAGTTTCGCAAGAATCCTGAATAACGCCAATAATAAGACCAATAGCAACTACTTGCATAGCGATATCGTTTGAAATGCCAAATGACGAGCATGCGAGAGGTATAAGCAAAAGCGAACCACCAGCCACACCAGATGCGCCTGCAGCAGAAACTGCAGAAAGCACAGAAAGAATCACAGCCGTTGGAATATCAACGCGAATACCAAGCGTGTGAGCAGCGCACAAAGACATGATAGAAATAGTTATAGCAGCTCCGCTCATATTAATAGTTGAACCAAGCGGTATTGAAACAGAGTAATTGTCTTTGTTAAATCCAAGCTTTTCGCACAAATTCATATTCACAGGAATATTTGCAGCAGAAGAACGCATGAAGAACGCTGTAACACCCGAATCGCGCAAAGTCCTAAAAACAAGAGGATACGGATTCTTACGCGTAAGTACGAAAACCAAAATAGGATTAATAATCAAAGCAGTAACAGCCATAGTGCCTACTAACAAAGCAATAACGAAACCATACTCGCTAAAAATACGAAGACCGTTACTTGCAACTGTTGTATAAACAAGACCCATAATGCCAAAAGGTGCTGCGTTAATAATCCAGTGAACAATTTTTCCAATAGCAGATGAAACGTTATCGAAAAATGCTTTTGTAGAAGGCTCGGCTAATCGCAGAGCAACGCCGAAAGCAATCGCCCAGAAGAGGATACCAATAAAGTTACCTTTAACGAGAGCGTCTACAGGATTAACAACAATATTTAGCACAAGTGAATTAAGCACCTCACCAATTCCTTGAGGAGACGGCGAAGAGGCTGCTGCAACATGAGCAAAAGTAAAATCAACAGGGAAAATCATAGCAGCACATACGGCTACAAGGCTTGCAGTAAACGTAGATAGCGCGTACAGCCCTATTACCAATTTCATATTGCCAACACTTTTTGCTTGCGCAAGCGCACCAATAACTAGGCAAAATACTAAAATTGGCGCAACAGATTTAAGCGCACTGACGAAAAGTTTTCCCATAAGATCTAGCACATAGACGTGAGCTGGCACAAAAATACCAAGCGCAGCACCGAGAAAAAGACCAATTACAATGCGTAAAATAAGGTCAATGTTATTCCATTTTTGAACAATCTTGTGCATGAGAGTCTCCTGTATAGTAATTTGTGCAGAATGTTTTATACTCTTTTACGTGTATTAGCACTTGCAAGATTTTATTTTTTAAAGATTATACATAAGGATGCATATATATGCAAATCGTTAAGCTTTAATGTTTCGATATTTCAATAACTTAGCAACTCAGTGACTAAACGCTTCAATAAGTGCTTTGTAAGCAAGATGACTCTTAAAATATAGTAAACAACAATAACTTCCCGTGTAATCGCAAACTAAAATAGCAAAATGCCTCACTTCGCGGAGTAAAAAGACGCAAAGTGAGGCACATTTTACATTAACTTCATTATGCTAATTAACCCAATACTCAGCAAACTTACTGAATACAATTAAACAAGCATTAAGCAGCTCTAAAACTAGCTGATCTGCAATAACCAGACCAGCTAGCAAATATTCTACTTATTACTATGACGAGAAGTACCACGACGCTTAGCCGAGAAAAGCGCAGCACCAGCAGCACTAAGAGTTGCAGCAAACAAGCCAAACACAGACACGTCACTACCAGTCTTACTAAGCTGAGCAACACTACCACTCTTCAACACCTGAGCGCGCACAGAAGCACGAACATCAGCCGCATGAGCCTTAGCAGCAGCCAAAGCCTTACGAGCAGCAGAAAGATTCTGAACCGCAGCATCAACCTGAGCCTGAGTAGCGTTAGGATCAGCAGCAACCTTCTTAGCCTCAGCCAAAGCAGCATCAAGAGCAGCCTGAGCCTTAGCAACTTGAGCATCCGCCTGCTTCACAGCCGGATTATTCTCAACAGCTGCATTCATAGCAGCAGAATTTGCGCCATTAGCATTATTAGCGTTAGCGTTGGCAGCATTGGTGTTAGCAGCGTTACCTGCATTACCAGAGTTTACGCCAGCACCAGCTTTACCAGCTACGTTGGCAGCATTACCAGTATTAGCACCAGCACCAGCATTACCGTTACCAGCATTTCCAGGCTGTGAATCAGACTCAGCACCCTGAATCTGAACATTCAACTCACCCTTATCCACAGTAGTAGGCGCATTATCATTCACACCATAACCAGCTTCAGAACCAGAACCAGCATTACCAGCACCAGCACCAGTTCCAGTTCCAGCATTACCTGTTCCGGCATTGCCTGTTCCAGAACCAGAACCAATATTGCCGGTTCCAGCACCGTTATACTTATTCGTAATACTGTTCTTTGCAGCCTGAAGATCCTTCAACGCAGCATCAACTTGAGCCTGGGTAGCATTAGGATCAGCAAGCACACGTTTAGCTTCAGCCAACGCCTTCTTATACACATCCAAATCAGGAGCTTCACCAAGCAAGTAGGCAAACGACTTGCTAAAGTGAGAATCATCATCAACTTCAGCTTGCAATACCGTCTTATTAACACCATTCAAAGCATCTTTAGCATTCTTAAGACTCTTTAACGCAGTATTAACAAGAGCTTGACGATCTGCTTGAGACTTAGCAGCAACTTCCACACCCTTACCAGCAGGATCAGCTAGCTTAGATATAAGCTCCTTCGCATCTTGCAAAGCCTTATTATATGTTTGCTGCTTTTCAGCAGTATCATACACGTACTTTACAGATTCTTTCACACTATTCTCAAGAGCAATCTCAGCTTGCAAATCAGCAATATCAACACCATTTAGTGCAGCAGCTGCGGTTTGAAGTTGCTGTAGCGCATCATTAACAGCTTGCTGCTTCTGCTCAGGATTATTCGTTGATTGAGCATTCTTCGCATCAGCAAGAGTAGACTCAGCAGCAGCAAGAGCAGTATCATACGCAGATTTCTTATCCTGAACAGCATTCGTATACTGTACGGACTTCTTCAAAGAATCAGCTTTGTCAACTTCAGCCTGCAACTTAGACGTATCTACAGTTCCATTAAGAGCACTAGAAGCATTCTTAAGAGCAGTAGTAGCATCAGAAATTTCTTTCTCTGTTGCACCCTTCTTAGCAAGAATAGTCTGAGCAGTTTGCAAAGCCTGATCAAACGCAGTCTTCTTAGTATCAGAAGCATTCGTGTAAGCAACAGTCTTCTTCTTCGACTCAGCATCAGTCACAGCCGCCTGCAAACCAGAAGCATCATGACCATCCAAACCAGTAACAGCATTCGTAAGAGCAGTGATAGCGCGAGTAATCTCATCTGCTGTTGCACCCGCTTTCTTTACAATGCCTTCTGCAGAAGCTATAGCATTGTCAAGAGCAGATTGCTTCTCAGTAGAAGCATTCTTATAAGAAACATCATTCCTCTTATCTTTTGCTTCTGTGAGCTTTGTTACCAATTGAGTCTTGTCGTTACCGTCAAGTTCATTAACAGCCTTAGTAAGCGCAGTCAACGCATCATTAACAGCTTGCTGCTTCTGCTCAGGAGTCTTAGCAGCCTCACCAGGTTTTTGAGTTGCTGTAGATTTAGCATCAGCAAGAGCAGAATCAGCCTGTTGCAAAGCAGAATCAACAGCTTGCTTCTTTGCTTCAGAAGCATTCTCATACTTAGCATCGCCAGCAGATTGAGGGTTAGTCGACTTCTTCAGCTTCTTAGCCTCAGCAACTTTCTGCTCAAGTTCAGTTGTATTAACTTTGCCATCAAGAGCAGCTTTAGCAGAATTGATAGCATTAACAGCTTGAGCTACTTGATCAGCAGTTGCATTAGCATTAGTAAGCACTAACCTACCAGAAGAAATGGCATTATCATAAGCATCTTGCTTACTCTTCTCTGCATTAATATAATCAATCTTCTTCTTGAAATCAGCATCATTGTTAATAAGTGTTTGCAGCGCAGACTTATCAACAGTTTTGCCACCGAGATCCTTAACAGCTTTTTCAAGAGTTTTACTAATCTCGTCAACTTCATCAGCAGTCTTGTTCTCAGCAGAATCAGTCTTAACAAGATCTTCCGCAGCCTTTAACGCACTATCAAAAGCAGTCTTCTTATCATCTTTATAATCAGGCTTTGCTGTAAGAGTAGACTTCTGACCATTAACAAGAGTTACAAGGTCCTTAAGTGACTTCATCTTGCCATCAAGCTCTTTAGCCTTAGTAACAACAGCAGTGATAGCAGTTTTCACCTTATCAATAGTGTCTAAATCACTCTTAGGGTCAGTTTCAGGATTCGCAACTTCTTCCTTAAGAGCCTTCTTTTGTGCATTATTAAGATTCTTAAGATTATCTATTGCAGTATTCGCATCTTTTCTAGTCTTTGCCAGCTCAGCTTCCTGAAGAATAGAATCAATGTCTTGTATAGAGTCGGTAGAAGAATCGTCTAAACGCTTATTGAAACCTTCAGCCTCATCTTGCGTAAGATCACCATTCTTCTGCAGATCAGCAATCTTCTTCTTAGCTGCAGCTTTAGCATCCTCAGACTCAGCTTTGTTGAGAATCTCTGCAACTTTATCAAGATCTTTAGCGCTATCAATTTCACCCTGATACTTCTGCTTTTGCTCTGAAGTAAGGTTCGTAAGCTTACCGATAGTATCCTTAGCAGTTTGCTTAGCAGCATTAAGACCATCGTTATTACTGCTATCAGCAGCATTCTGATTCTGAGTAACCTTTTCCTTAGCGTTGTTTTTGATAGTGTTTATAGCATTCTCATCAGTTGCCTGCTGAATCTTCTCAATAAACTGCTTCTTATCATCAGGCGTAAGATTTTTATAATCTTTACCATTGCGAATTTCATCAATAGCAGCCTGCTTTTGCTTCTCAAGCTCAGCTTTCTTCTTAGCTTCTTCAGCCTTGCCTGCGTCTTGCTGTTCTTGCTGATTCTGAGTTTGTATATCAGTATCAACCTTCGCATCATCTTTCTGCTGCTGCTGTTGCTTCTCCTGCTCAGCCTGCTGATCAGCTTGTTGCTGCTGCTTATTATGCTCTTCCTGTTTCTTTTGATCCTGATCCTTTTGGAACTCGTTTATCTTTTCGCGAATCTTTTCGGGATCAGTCTCATTACCAATCTTCTTATCAAGTTCAGTCTTTTGCTCAGGAGTCAAACCAAGATTACCCTGAGCATTCTCAATCTGCTTCTGAGCATCTTTCTTTTTCTTCTCATCTTTACCATGCTTATCAGCAGACTTAATAATCTTGTCTACATCTTCTGGCTTAGTGATCTTGTTAATATCGTTCTGATGTTCTTTCTTGAACTTATCAATCTCATCCTTACTCAAGCCATGCTTCTGAAGAATCTTGTCAATAAGATTCTCAGCTTCCTTTTTAAGCTCTTCAGGATTAGGAGCAGCAGCATTAGATACAAAGCAGTCGTCCTTAGTAAGAGTAAATACTGTCCCAGGATTCCAGTTACTAAGTCTCTTAACTTCAATTACGCCATTACCAAGATAAATAGAAAGTATTCCATCAGTATTACGACCATTAGACAGAGTAAGACCTGAACCATTCTTAACATCCCATTTACCATCATAATGGTAAAGCTGCATGCCACCCGTAGAAATTTGATCATCAGAGCTGAACATAGGAAGTAAATCAGCTGAACTATTGATAAAATTATCTGTTATTTCAGTTTGACCTGATTTTGCTTTCCAGTTATCTCGAATAAATTGACGCGCAAAATTATTCCAATCAGCAGTCTGTGGTTTATCCTTATCATTAATAGCAATTTTTGTGATGTTATATTTATATCCACTCTTATTTACACCAGTTTTAAGCGTTGGCTTTTCTGGATTACCCTTGGTATACACCAACTCAGAATAGTCGAAAGTAGACGTTGAATCATCATTAAACTTAACAGTCATAGTATGCTTGCTGTCATCAAATGCGATAGCGCTATCATTCTTATCTTTTA
>CAMXWX010000037.1 GCA_947252975.1 uncultured Gardnerella sp. | reverse complement strand
GCGTTATATTTATTGTTATACTTCTTGCACTTAATACTGTTCTTTATTTTAAATCAATACTCGATTCTAAATCTGTATTCTACTAACCACTAAGTATTGCTCACAATCCACGCAATCTATCACACAAGCCTTTAACCACATTGAGCAAAATTTGTTGCAATGCTTTCCTATTTAGCGTTGTAGGAGGGCTGGGTAATTCTTGTCTCACAACGCTCCGCCTCTTACGTGCAGTCTGTTGTTGCGGTTGTTCCGATTTGGCTTTGATTTTGTTTTTGGTTGAAGTTTGTTTGTAGGCGTGTGCCATTGTGTTATTGGGTATCGGCTGCCGCTCTTATACTGTTCGACCAAGAATCACCCAGCCCTCTTGCATGCTTGAACAATTGCGTATTGCTTAATCACCTGAGATTCTCGATTTTTCTTGCTCTCTCGGCGAGTCACCACCTTCGGCGCTGAGGCTCACCTCGATAGCGGCGAAAAATCTCGAATCTCCACCTTACTTATCACTATAGAATTGCAGCAAAAGTTCAAAGCATAACAGCGATGAGCGCAGATGCAGCTAGAACAGGCACGAACGGGATTTTATTTTGTTCATTTTGCACAAGATGCTCGCGGAAAAATCGCAAGCAGACTCTAGAGTAGATTTTCCACACTAAAATCCAAATTAATCCAAATATTCCAACTAATGCAAACCAGTAGATTATGCAGCCGAATCCAAATAGCGCCAAAGCTTGAGCAATCATAGAAGCGCACGTAACGTCGCCAAATCCGAGTGCTCCTCGCATGCAAAGTTTTTGCACCAAAACGTAGAATGCAAAAACTGTTATTGCGCAAAGCCAGCCGCGCAAAAGAAAATTAACATTGTGCAAAGTAATCAGCGAAAAAATAAGGTTCGCTGCAGATTGTGCAAAAGCAGCTAGCACAACCCAAAGTCTAGGCACAATGCGGCTTGTTAAATCCGTTACGCACACTGCAATCATGCATATAAGCGTTGGCGTTGCAAATAAGCACGCGATAATAAATTGACTCATTCGATTATGCTAAATGCGCAAAAACTTCGCACGCAACAAATTTCACTCAATGTGGTTAAAGGCTTTTTGTAATTACACAAATACGTCAAGCGAGGTAGAGATTCGAGATTTTTCGCAGCTATCGAGGCGAGCCTCAGCGTCGCTAGATGGTGACTCGCCGAGAGAGCAAGAAAAATCGAGAATCTCGGTGATAAAAACCACGCAAAAGTTCTAGATATTCAGAAGGTTTGATGTATTTCTCTACGAGCAATAAATAGCGCCAACCTGAAGCCTTAGAATATTAACGTCCATAAGCTATACGCAAAAGTGCGCGTCACTTGCGAGGAGAGAAATACTCAAACCTCGCGCAATACCAAGCACGGAGCGCGCTACACTCTAAGCTCGAAGGCAGGTTGGCGCGCTAGTTGGCGTTTTCGTTGGAGCGCTTATACTCGTCGCGGATCTTTAAGAAATCGTCGTAGTTATCCGCAAACTTAGTTTCGCCAGTCTTTAAGTTGGTTGTAACAAAATAAATCCATGAACCATTCGCTGGATTAAGAGCCGCCAAAATCGCGTTATCTCCAGGAATGCTTATAGGAGTAGGCGGCAGCCCCTTGTGAATCCTAGTGTTGTACGGGTTGCTTGCATCGTCTAGCTGCGATTGCGTAAGGTTAATCGCCTTAATCCCAATGCCGTACGCAACCGTAGTATCCATTCCCAAAGGCATGTCTTTAGCCAAACGATTTAAGATTACGCGCGAAACTTTGCCGTAGTATTCGCGATTATTGACTTCTGCTTCTGCAATGGAAGCAATTTTAAGAACTTTTTGACGCAAATCGCCCTTAGGAACGCCTAGGGAATCAAGCTTTTTAACGCGCTTATCTACCATTTTTGCCAGTATCTTGCTGGCTGACTTAATAGCTTTTACGTTGTAAACTCCAGGCTCCAACCATCCTTCAAAGCTTCCGCCCGCCTCTGGCGGCAAAATCCCCTCGCCGTCCGCTTTTTGAATCGCGTTAAATTGAGCAATGTCAATTCCCGATATTTGTGCAGCCTTGCGAATAACCTCCGTTGCGCGCTCCCCTGCTTTAACGTCTAAGAATCCACCAGCCTTGCTTTGGTCGGAAAGAATTTCCACTACGTCCATTGAATTCATGTGTTTTTTAAGCGCGTAAATTCCTGGGTACAAAATCTTGTTATTTGCTGCAACAATATTAGAAAAAGTGGATTGCGACTTTACAACCTGCGCCTTAACAAGGTTATTTCCCACTTCTACAGATCCTTGACCTGGTTCAATCGTAAATTCAACGAACCCACTTCCAGGACCTGTCCAGTCTTCCATTATTGACGACTGACTATTGTTTCTTACATAAACCGCAACGCGATATAAGCCATATCCAACAACAAATAGCAACGCAAAAACTAGTGCAAGAATGAATGCAACTATACGATTTCTTTTACTTTTGCGATTTCTACGCGCATTTCTTGCTTTTCGCGATTTTGGCGGAACAGGTGGCTTGGATGAATCGTGACTCCATTTAGCGTTTTGATTGAAAAAATCGTCTATATTCTCACTCATTAAACGCTTCCTTTCTGATGGAGTCACTTTGCGAGTCACTTTGCGAGTCGCCTTTTACATTTTTGCAAGCATTTCTGTAATCGTCAATCGCAGATTGCAAAATCAACACTGCCGATTGCTGATCAACCATTGGCCTATGCTTTTTAGTAGAAAAATCAGCATCTAACAATTGCTTATGGGCAGTAACTGTTGTTAGTCGCTCGTCATTAAAAACGACTTCTGGAATAAAATCAAGCGACCAATCGCCATAATCAAAAAGCGATTTAATGCGTTTAACTAAATTAGCACCCCATCTGCGAGCTTTTTTGGCAGACTTTCCTTCGGATCCGTCTAACTGTAAAGGCAAACCAACTACGACTCGGCTCACACTATTGTCTTCTATAACGTTAATAACGTCTTCAATCGCATTAAACGAGTCGCCATAAGCTTGAATATTACCGATTGGGTGCGCAAAAGTCAGCTCAGGGTCGGACTTAGAAAGTCCAACCCTGGCATCTCCTAAATCAACGCCAAGCCAAATCATACGAAAACTCAACTTATTAATTTGGCTCGAGTGTTAAACATCTTAAACATTTAACCTTTTGACTATAGCTTCAAAACTTCGGCTTTCACGGCCTCGAGTGCTTCATCAATCTTAGAAGCATCCGCACCGCCACCTTGAGCAAAGTCTGGCTTGCCGCCACCGCCGCCGCCAAGAACCTTGGAAGCTGTACGCACCAAGTCGCCAGCCTTAGCACCAGCCGAGCGAGCTGCATCGTTAGTAGCAACAGCAACCATTGGCTTATCGCTCTCGTTTACACCGCACAACGCAACAACTACTGGCGAATCTTCACCCAAGCGAGAACGAACGTCAAGAACCGTCTTGCGCAAAGCGTCGAAGGAACCAAAGTTTCCAACATTCTTTACAGCAAGCTTAATCTTTGAGCTGCTTTGCTTAGCTGCATCAACCAATTCTGGAACAGCCTCATTAAGCTGGGATTCGTAAACAGAAGCAAGCTTGCGATCAGAATCCTTCATCTTGTTAAGCAAAGACTCTAAACGCTCAGCTAACTCGTCTGGACGAGCGTTAACCATGTCTGCAAGTTGCGCAACCAAAGCATGCTCGCGAGCGCCATACTCGTACGCTTCTTCGCCGCAAAGCGCGTCGATTCTGCGTACGCCAGAGCCAATCGAAGACTCAGAAAGGATTGTAACCATACCAATCTTGCCAGTGCTCTTAGCATGAGTACCGCCACAAAGCTCGCGGCTCCAGCCGTCGCCAATCTCTACAACGCGAACAATATCGCCATACTTCTCGCCGAACAAGTGCATTGCTCCAAGCTTGAAAGCATCGTCAATTGGCATTTCCTTTGGAACAACTTGCAAGTCTTCGCGAATGCGCTCGTTTACGCGAGCTTCTACGCGCAACAACGCATCTTTATCAACAGCCTTTGGCCATTGGAAGTCAAAGCGCAAACGGTCTGGATCTACTACAGAACCGCGCTGAGTTGCCTGCGGGCCAAGCTCCTCGCGCAAAGCCTTGTGAAGAGTGTGTGTAGCAGTGTGGCTTCTAGCCAAAGCAGCTCTACGAACCTGATCAATATTTGTGTTTACAGGAGCACCAACGCTAAGAGTTCCTTCGGTAAGTCGGCAGCTGTGAACAATCAAATCCTTGATTGGTCGCTGAACGTCGTCAACTTCCAAAATTGCGCCATCGTCGGAAATAATCTCTCCCTGATCAGCAATCTGGCCACCGCGCTCAGCGTAGAATGGCGTGCGATCAAGAATAACTTCAACGTTTGCAGGAGCGCTAACGCTTTTAACGGAGCCTTTACCTGCTTCAACAATTGCCAAAACGTTGGAACGGCTGGAAAAGTCTGTGTAACCGAGGAAGTCGATTGGCTTTTCGAGTTCCTTCTTAATGTCGTCGTAAACGCTAACGTCCACATTGTGACGCTTCTTCAAAGCATCCGCGCGAGCGCGGCCTTTCTGCTCGCTCATAAGCTCGCGGAACTTAGCTTCATCAACCTTAACACCCTGCTCAGCAGCCATCTCTAGAGTCAACTCAATTGGGAAGCCGTAAGTATCGTGCAAAGTAAATGCGTCGGAGCCACCAACAATAGGGTCATCCTTGTGTTCCTTCTTGGCTTTTTCAACAGCCAAGTCAAGAATAGTCGTGCCCTTTTCTAGAGTGCGGCGGAACGCATCTTCCTCACCGTATGCAGCTTCGCTAACCTCATGGAAAGTGTTGTTAAGCTCTGGGTAGCTTGGCTCCATAGCGCCCTTAGAAACTGGGAACAAGGTTGGCAAAACTGGGTCTTGCACGCCAAGCATGCGCATTGCGCGAACAGTTCTGCGAAGAAGACGGCGAAGCACGTATCCGCGGCCAACGTTGCTTGGACGCACGCCATCGCTCATAATCATCAAAGCGGAACGCACGTGATCTGCTACAACGCGGAAACGAACATCCGCATCGGCATTGCTGCCGTACTTTACGCCGCTAAGCTTTTCTGCAGCTTCAATAACTGGATAAACTTCGTCAGTCTCGTAAATGTTTTCCTTGCCTTGCATAAGGTAAGCCAAACGCTCCAAGCCAGCGCCTGTATCAATATTCTTTTGATCAAGCTCACCAACAATGTGCAAATCGGTCTTAGACTTTACGTTGTCTACCTGGAAGTTCTCAAAAACCAAATCCCAAATCTCAATAAAACGAGATTCGTCGGCAGCAGGACCGCCATCCTTGCCGTATTCTGGGCCGCGATCAACGTAAATCTCGGAGCATGGGCCGCCAGGGCCAGGGCCACCAGTAGTCCAGAAGTTATCTTCCATGCCAAAAACTTGCATGTGCTCTGGGTCGAAGCCCTCATTCTTCCAAATTGCGCGAGCTTCGTCGTCGTCGGTATAAGTAGTAACCCAAAGTTTTTCTGGGTCAAAACCATAGCCGCCCTTATCTTGCGGAGTTGTTAAAAGCTCCCAAGCGTAGTGGATTGCTTCTTCCTTAAAATAGTCGCCAAAACTAAAGTTACCAACCATTTGGAAGAAGGTGCCGTGACGAGTTGTTTTACCAACTTCGTCAATATCGAGCGTACGCACGCACTTTTGATTAGACGCCATTCTGCGAGAAGGAGGCGTTTGCTCTCCCAAAAGATAAGGTATGAATGGAACCATGCCTGCAATCGTGAAAAGCGTCGTTGGATTTGGAGAAATCAGCGATGCCGAAGGTACAACCATATGGCCATTCTTGGCAAAATAATCAAGATAACGCTTTGCAATTTCTGCTGTGCGCATGGGTACGAACTCCTTTTTATTTATTTAGACTTAGTATAAGACCACTTAGTAACTACTTAGTATAAGACTTATTTGTAAACGAATCGTCACGCTTATCGGCATACTTACTAGCATACTTAGAGTTAATCTGCGACTCGTGGGCTTTTCTGCTGGAATTAAAATCATTGTACAAAGACAAAATCGTGCTTAAAGTAAGATTTTTTGGATCTTTATCGAAGAAGAAATTCCTAGCGTTTTGTGGGAACTTTTCCTTAACGTACGCGCGAGCTTTTGTAACAGACATAACTCCCATTACAAAACCGATGCAAATCCAAAATAAACGCTTAAACATCACTCCCCCTTAGGCGTAAACGACTCGCCAGAATTTGCCGCATGCCTAGCGGAAGATTCTGCAGCATCCGTTGGAACAGTAGCCTTATTAAAGAACGCATTAAAAGTGTCTTTAAGCGCATAGCAAGCAGATGCAATTTTAACAACTGGCTTTCCAAGAAAAGCGCCATACAAATCCGTAAGAGCGCCAACATTTGTAGCTGTAGTGCGAGCAGCATCTGTAACAGCATTAACGTCTTCAAGTGTTTTGTTCACTTGTTTTACTGTTGTAACAGATTCGTCGATAGCAGGCAAAGCGTGCTCGCCCGATTCTTTAACAGTTTGAGAAATCTGATTGAACATTTTACCCATCCGAATAAGCGGATAAATCATAAATCCCGAAAGCACCGCAAACGAAATCGCCGCAATTAGAGCAGCAATGTCTCCAACGCTCATCGTAACCTCTTTCCTGCTGTTTTACACACGACTACCCACGCAATGTATTAAAAGATTAACGAAGAGTCAAGACTCTTTTTGTAAATTTAGCGAACATTTAGTGAACACTTAACGAACATTTTTTGCGCAAACTAATCGCATTTACTCGTTATATCCCTTAATTGTTATAGCTTGATCAATCGGCTCTGCCGTGTTGAAATCAAGGCGAGTTACACTTCCATTTTGCGGGCGCTCACTCAAATCGTAGCCAACAGGTGCAAAACGATGCATAAGGCTTAAAAGCGTGTTTCCGTGGGAGATTTGCAAAACGTTGTCTCCATCTTTTAACGCTGGATTGCTTGCGATTATTTTGAAACCGCCTTCAACGCGCTTCCAATATTCAATATCTGACTCTGCATCGTGGAATGGGTCGGCCTCTTTAAGCATGTCTCGAGTTGCAGCAAGACCAAATTTTTCAACGATTTCGTTATATGTTTTTGCTCCATGAGGCGCACCTGCAGCCCACCAAGCCATATTCATATCTTGGCCTTCAAAATATCCGTAGCATTGTTCGCGAAAATGCATATCGCTTACAAGATGCGGACGAATATGCGTATTCTTTTCGTTTTCGCTTAAAATACGCTCAGCTGTGATTTGCGCGCGAGTTGTATCGGAGCAATATGCGGCAGCAAAAACAATGTTCTTAAGCTTTTGAGCCGCTAAATCGGCGTCTTTAAGCCCTTTTTGAGTTAGTGGAGAATTGCTCCATCCTTGCAAGCGATTGTAGCAATTAAACATGGTTTGACCATGACGAACTAAATAAAGATGCAACAACATAACTTAATCATCTCACTTTTTGAGTAAAACGCGTAAAAATCAGAGTAATTAAGACGAGACTAATCAAGACTAATCAAGACTAATCAAGCATGACTAATCAAGACAAGTCTAATCAAGACAGACTAATCCAAGTCAACATCTCCTAATTCTTGGAATCTGCTTGCAATCAACTCTGGAGTAGTATCGGAAATCCAAGATGCCATTCCTGCTTCCGACCCAGCCAAATACTTGATTTTATTGGCGTCTCGCATAAACGAGAAGAATTGCAAATTAAGGCGATAATGCGAACGGCGAGAATCATGCACAGGAGCTTGATGCCACGCTGCAACGTAAGGCAAATCGACGAATTCGCTGGAATTTGCATTACTCGCGCCAGAAGATAAGTCGAAAGCAGCCGAACTTGCAAACGATTTAGCACTCGAATCTCCCGCGTTTGAAGACGATAATCCAAAGAACTTATTAGCACGCTTAAGAAGTGTTATGTAGATTTGCGCCAAATCCCAACGCTCTTGATCATCAAGCTGATCCAAAGTAAGAACGTCTCGAACAGGAGCAACATGCACCTCTAGCGGCCATCGAGCAGCAGCTGGAACATACGCAACCCAACTGTGATTATGCATAATCACGCGCTTTTTAGCTTCTATCTCTGAATTCATCAAATCCTTAAGAAGATTGCTGCCAGTGCGCTCAAAATAAGCCTCCGTGTGGCGCAACTCCTGCTCTAACCTAGGAGCAATAAACGGATATGCGTAAATCTGACCATGAGGATGACGCAAAGTTACGCCGATTTGACTACCGTGATTTTCAAACGGATAAATCTGCTCAATTCCTTCGATTTGGCTAATTTCTGCGGTTCTAAACGCCCACGCTTCAACAATCGTGCGCATGCGCAAAACAGAAAGATTAGCTGGAAGCATGTTCTCGTTGGAACTAAAACAAATCACTTCACATCGGCCAGCTGCAGGAGCCTGCTTCCACAAAGGATTTCCGTCAACGTATGTTGTTGTATTTGGCACGCCTGCAACCTGAGCCATAGCTGGATAGCGGTTTTCAAAAACAACAACGTCGTAGTCTTCATCTGGTATTTCGCCATCTTGATACTCGCACTGCGGCTTTCTGCCAGCAAATGGGTCGATTCTTGATTGAGCAGAACCACGCACAGAATCATCTGCAGAACCATCCGCCGAACCTTGATTATTTGAATCCGCATCAAGAATCTCAGCTGGCCGCTTTGCCCACAACCTAGACATTGGAATCCAGTCTCCTGTAAGCGGATCTTGCCTCATTTGTGGAACTTCGCTAGGAACTTCGTTGCCTTCGCTATCAACATGCGAAGTAAAGCGATACGCTAACTTTCTAGGGTCAATCAGCTCCCTTGTTTTGTGACCGCTAACGTATTCTGGATTGTCATCTATGTAGAAAAAGTCGCGTCCGTCGGAAAGCTTTGTTGCTGTAATGCGCATATGCTCGCGCGCGTAAGTTCCAGGGCGATACAACTTATACGGATACTCGCCGCCAAAATCGCGAATCGGAGATTGCGTTGCGCGCGACGGCTCTTGCGGCGTAATACC
>CAMXWX010000036.1 GCA_947252975.1 uncultured Gardnerella sp. | reverse complement strand
AACCATCGTGTCTCGAATCAGCGCCTCAATGTCGGCAAAATCGCCGCCACCAACCAGCGGATACACATTTCCAGAATCGTCGCCCTCGTCCCAAATATCAGCATCTTCTAAATCATCATTAGAGTTATTAGAGTTATTAGAGTTATTAGAACGCGCGCCGCCATTTGCGCTCTTGCCGCCTTTGCCGCTTTCCACGCGCGCAAAAAACGCGCACACATCAACAGGCCAATCCCTATGCAACGGCATCAAGCATCGCGAGCACTCTGCATGCACTCGCGCTGTAATCGTGCCCTGGAACATAAGCCCATCCACTACGGAATCAAAATTGCCGTCTACCGTAACATCACTCCCTGGCTTAACGCCAATAACGCTGTCTCCAATGCCTTCTGGCGCTGGAAAATCGCGATGCAATTGCATGCTACTTCCTGCTCGCGCCGCCATTTGCGCAACTGGAACCGCCCACAAAGACTGGGAGGGATGCGATGTCATTTTAATTCCTTTCGTCGTCGCTTCTTTCACTGCTTTCGCTGTTAAATTCTTCATCTATCTTACTCGCAGCCTGATTTTGCACATGTGCAGCTGCGCGTCTACGCTCTTCCAAAACACGCTGACCCGCTTGAACGTCTTGCTCAAGCTTATCTAATTGCTGCTTTAAGCCTTCCATAACTGTGGAACTGTACTGATCAGCACCGCGAGTAAGCTTTTCAGCCTTTGCTTGCGCATTGCTTACAATCTCGCGCGCTTGATTCTTTGCAATCGCAACAACATTTTCTTGACCTGCCAAGAATCTGGCTCGCTCCTGAGCTTCCTCAACAATTTGCGCAGCCTGACTTTGAGCCGAACTTACAACAGAATTTGCTTGAGCTTGAGCCGTTCGCAAACGCCTCTCTGCCTCTCGCATTAACGCACTAGCGCGCTCCAGCTGAACAGGCAGCATGTCTTTTAGCCTAGACAAATAATCGCCAAACTCTTCGCGATCCACCTTTGCCATTCCAGCAGCAAAAAGCACTCCCTTTGCGCTATTTAACGCCGTTTCCATCGTGTCGATTATGTCGTACACAGTAGTGAACTCTTCACGCGACTTTGTGCGCACTTCCTCACTAACGGTTTGCGGATCCGCTGCCTTAAACACGTTTTCTTCTTCGTCGTCAAACTCTATTGCACCGCCGTCTTCTCGCTCGCGCAAATCTGGCATTGGGAACAAGTTTTGCGCACTATCGCCAGCAACCGCACTATCGCCAGTAACCGCAGAATTGGCAGCCTCATCGCCAGCAACCGCAGAGTCGCCAGCAGCCGCATCATCATTAGCCTTACTTGCCGCAGGCACAGCATCGTAAGCTTCAAAAGCAGCACTAGGCGAATCGTCGTTGTTTGCAATCACTGGATTTAATGGCAACTTTTGGCTGCGATTTGCCGATACTTGGCTTTCCATTGTGTCGTCTTCGTTTTCGCTCATTTTCGCTCCTTCGCTAAGTAGCTGCTCTCTTATCTCTTAACAATTTTATTGTATGTATTTTAGTACGTATTTATTTAGTACGTATTTATTTTAGTAATATTGTACTTATTTCGGTGATATTTAACTTGCCATTATAATGTTTCGCTAATTTTATGATTACGATACATTTGTTTTAGAAAAAACGCTTTGCAAAAGTGGAATCACATTATTTGGCACCATTCCCGAAACATCGCCACCATGACGAGCCACATCTTTTACAACAGAGCTAGAAACATGTTCCAAAATAGGATCCGCTGGCAAAAACATGGTTTCAATGCCAGCCAACTTGCGATTAACCAGCGCCATTCCAAGCTCCGCCTCGTAGTCGCCATTTTGGCGCAATCCCTTAACGATTACGGTTGCTCCGACTTTTTTACAATAATCTGTAATAAGACCATCTGTAGAAGAAACAACTATTTTACACGCCGGCGATTTAGCAGCACCGCGCAAAGGTGGCGCAAACTTTCCGATTGGCGAATCGTCTTTTAAGTCTTCCAACGCTTTGCGAATAATATCCACGCGCTCCGACTCGGAAAACATGGGCGTTTTGGCCGCATTAACCGCCACTAAAACATGCACTTCGTTAAAAAGATGCGTACAACGTTGTATCACGTCTAAGTGTCCGGCTGTAACGGGATCGTAGGAGCCTGGGCAAACAGCTATAGTCATGCTTTTAGGTTACCACGAATCTGCCACGAGCTAGACACTATCTATACAGGAATCGGTCACGAGCCGACACAATCACACTACATAAACTCACATAGATTGCAGCAAGTGCGGTGGAGATTCGAGATTTTTCGCCGCGGATGAAGCGAACCTCAGCATGAAATGGTGATTCGCTGAAGTAGCAAGAAAAATCGAGAATCTCGGTGATAAAAGATACGAAAAAGTTCTAGATATCCAGAAGGTTTGATGTATTTCTATACGAGCAATAAAAGAGGAGCGTAGCGACGGGACTTGCGAGGAGAGAAATACTCAAACCTCGCGCAACGCTAAATAGGAAATATCGTTCGCGCGGTCTAAGCGCGCGAACGACTTCGCCGCACGTAAAGTCCACTGGACTTTACGTTTGAGCGGCTCAGCGAATCGAGGTGATTTCTCGCGCATTATGCAGCTCGAAATCGTCGATTCGCACGACGCTCTAAGCGAAAAGGCAGGTCGGAGCGCAAGCAATTGTTGCGATTATGACTTATGCTTGTATAAACATAAATCGCAAGCAACAAAACATGATTTATGCAACATGATTTATGTGAAAAGGATTTATACGAAAGGGACGCAATGACGTTTTCAAATGATTCAAAATATAGCGAAACCTCAAACAATGCTAATTTGAACGCTGTTATGGAAGACGATTCGCAAAGCCTCCCAGATTCTGGGTCTAGCACAAACACAAGTGTGCTCGAAAAACCAGAAGTAGACGAATCCGCAAAAATGGACGATGGCGGCGACGCAGACCGCTTTGCACACTACGTTTCCAAAGATCGCGTAATCGAATCGCGCTTGACTGGCCGCCCTGTTGTGGCACTGTGCGGAAAAGTGTGGATTCCAAAGCGCGAAGCAAACGACTACCCTGTTTGCCCAGAGTGCAAAAAAATCTACGAAGAGATGAACAATCTGGGCTTTTAGAGTAACGTCAAATTAAAACTGATTTATAAACTAGCAAAACTAGCCTAAAACGCTGATTTCTGTAGGAATCGCAGGGTCGCCACGCATAAGACTTTGAGCAGAAATCGGAAGTCTGCTAAGCGCTTTGGCGCAATAATCCTGTGCGCGCATAATCACGTCATGACCCATAAACTCCGTATTAAATTCGCCATTTTGCACGTAGTCAACTAGCAAATCTTCCCAAGAATCTTGCGGCTTAAAGGCGGCGAGCGCACTCTCCGATCCAGAAATCACGTGCTCGCAGTCAGCCACGCCATTGCCAGCCACGCCACCATTTACGCCACTAAAATCGTATGAACGATACGCAAGCTTGCGCCCTGGAACAGTCGCCTTATTCTTAGACTTCTTAGCAACAGGTTGCATAACACCATCCGCACCCTGGCGCTCCGTAAGCTTATAAACCATTGCGCAAGTAGGCGCTCCCGAACCCGTAACCAGCATGGTTCCAATGCCGTAGGAATCGACTGGCGCGTTTTGCAAAGACGCAAGAGCGTACTCGTCCAAATCGTTAGTAACTGTGATTTTAGTGTTTTTAGCGCCCAACGCATCGAGCTGCGCACGCACGCGACGAGCCATAACGCACAAATCGCCCGAATCAATGCGAACGCCGCCAAGATCTGCGCCAGCAACCTGAACGGCGGTTTTAACAGCCTCTTCCACGTTGTACGTATCTACTAACAGCGTTGTGCCTTTGCCAAGCGCGGCAATTTGAGACTCAAAGGCTGCGCGCTCCGAATCATGCACAAGAGTAAAGCAATGCGCGGCCGTTCCAATCGCCTTAAGCCCGTAAAGCTTTGCCGCAAGCAAGTTTGCAGTGCCCTTAAAACCGCCAATTACCGCCGCGCGAGAGGCAGCCACTGCCGACCACTCGTTTGTGCGCCTGCCGCCCATATCCATGCACGGCCTTCCAGCAGATGCGGAAACCATGCGTGCGGCGGCGCTCGCCACTGCGCAATCGTAGTTAAGCACGGAAAGCAGCAGCGTTTCTAGCAATGTGCACTCGCCAAAAGTGCCTTCAACTTGCAAAATCGGCGAATCTGGGAAGAACATTTCACCTTCCCTGTAACCGCGAATTTTGCCGCTAAAATGGTAGTTTTCTAGCCATTTAATGGTGTCTTTGCTTACGATTTTTCGGTCTTGCAAAAATCGCAAATCCTCGTCACTAAAGTGGAATCGCGCTAGCTCCTCTAGGATTCTGCCAGTGCCTGCTACCACTCCGTAGCGTCGGCCTTGCGGAAGATGCCTCGTAAAAATCTCAAAAACGCATTTGCGGTCTGCTGTGCCGTCTTTTAGCGCTGCGTCTAGCATTGTGTACTCGTACATGTCGGTCATGAGCACGGAAGAGTTTGCGTAGGATTTTACGTCAGACTTTACTTCAGACTTTGCGAAATCAAAAGAATCAATCATTTTCAATCCTTTCTTGCAATTTTAGTGGCGTGCATTCGGCGGGCGGTTAATGGCCATTTTTCCGTAGCTGCGCTTGCATTTTCTATCTGCTTGCAATCATAGTCCTATGCCTATCTACGCATTTTGCGCGACGAAGACGTTAGCGCGGAGTTATTAGCTAAACATATAATTGAGATTATGCTTGAAAATACGAACAGAACTCTTACATCCGCAGCCGCGCGATTGCGCTTATATAACACAGCAACGCACAACACTAGCGAGTTTACAACCGTTACTCCTGGTCACGTTGGAATGTACGTGTGTGGCGCAACTGTGCAAAGCTCGCCGCACATAGGTCATATTCGCGCAGCAATCGCCTTCGACATTGTTCGCAGATGGCTTTTACGCCTTGGCTACAACGTTACTTTCGTTAGAAACGTTACAGATATAGACGATAAAATCATCAAAAAAGCTAGCGAAAATGGCCAAACATGGTGGCAGCGCGCCTACATTTACGAGCGCGAGTTCACTAAAGCTTACGATACTCTTGGCGTTATGCCGCCTACTGTGGAGCCGCGCGCGACTGGTCACATCAACGACATGGTGGAGCTTATACAGCGCTTGATTGATCGCGGCCACGCTTACGCAATAACAGACACGAATGGCAATCCTACTGGAAACGTGTATTTTAGTGTTCCAAGTTGGCAAGATTATGGCGCGCTTACGCATCAAAATGGCAATTCAGATGGCAGCGATAGCGACGACAAATCCAGCAAGGCCGACAAATACAATCCGATTGACCCTGCCGACGCAAGCCCAGATAAGCACGATGCTCGCGATTTTGCGCTTTGGAAAGCACCTTGCGATTTTGACCAAAAAGACGCGCGCTGGAATACGCCGTTTGGAGCAGGCCGACCAGGATGGCACATTGAATGCTCGGCGATGAGTCACCGCTATCTTGGCGATTCCTTCGACATTCACGGCGGCGGACTAGACTTGCGCTTCCCACACCACGAGAATGAGATGGCACAAACACTCGCTGCCGGATGGAAGAGTGCAAACGTGTGGATGCATTCCGCTTGGGTTACATCTAAGGGCGAGAAAATGAGCAAATCCCTTGGAAACGGCCTTTCGGTTCCATCTGTTTTGGCTCAAAAATCCGCGTGGGTTGTGCGATACGCACTAGGCGGCGTGCAATATCGCGCAATGCTGGAGTGGTCGAATCAATCTTTGAACGAAGCGCAATCGGCTTATGATCGCATATCTAACTTCCTCGAGCGCGCTGGCCGCGTAATCGAAAATCAGCCAGATTATGCGGAAGTTCAAAACGTTGATGCGGATAATCTTCCAGAAGATTTTACTAAAGCTATGAACGACGATATTAACGTTTCGGGCGCGCTGGCTGCGATTTTTACTGCGATTCGCTCTGGCAACGCGCTTTTGGACGACTATGCGCAAAGTCAAGATAACAGTCAAAACGATAGTATTAAAAACCTTCTTAAGACTTGTGTTTTGCAAGTTCGTGCAATGCTAGACACGCTTGGACTAGACCCTTACTCTCCACAATGGCGCAGTAACGCGCAAAAATCGCAAGATTTAGGAGAAGACGCAGATAATGGCGCAAGCGCAGAACACAAGGCTCTTGAATCTTTGATTACAAATCAGCTGGAACAAAGGGCGATTGCGCGCGCTGCTAAGGATTTTGCACGCGCAGACGCGATTCGCGACTCTTTAACTGCCGCTGGCATTGTAATCGAAGATTGCGCACAAGGGTCATCGTGGCATTTATCTTAAGCAAAAGCAATATAACAAAACATTCCAAACAACCTGTAGAATAGAGCAATTATGGCAGCATTTAGTTCGTTAACAGAAAGACTTTCTGGCGCATTCAAGCACTTGCGCAGAAAAGGCAAACTCTCCGATTCCGACATAGACGGCACAATTCGCGAAATACGCCGCGCGCTTTTAGACGCAGACGTAGCTCTAGACGTTGTGCGATCTTTTACCGCTAAAATCCGCGAGCGCGCACTAGGCGAAGAGGTTTCTAGCGCGCTAAATCCTGCTCAACAGGTTGTGCGAATTGTAAACGACGAACTTACAAACGTTTTGGGCGCAGGCGTTGAGCGTCCGCTGAATTTTGCAAAATACCCCCCAACCGTAATCATGCTTGCTGGTTTGCAAGGCGCTGGTAAAACAACGCTTGCAGGAAAATTGGGCTACTGGCTTAAAGATTCGGGACATACGCCTTTGCTTGTTGCGGCGGATTTGCAGCGCCCTAACGCCGTTACGCAGCTTGAGGTTGTGGCCGAGCGCGCAGGCGTGGCAGTTTTTGCGCCAGAGCGAGGTGTGCAAAGTGACGGCGGAAGCGAAGTTGTTTCGGCTGGTTTAGCCACTGGAGACCCTGTTAAGGTTGCGCGAGATTCCATTGACTACGCGCGCGCAAAAATGTACGACACGGTTATTATCGATACCGCTGGTCGCCTTGGCGTGGACGATGCTCTTATGCATCAAGCGCGCGAAATTCGCGATGCTGTTAATCCGCAAGAAATTCTGTTTGTTATAGACGCCATGATTGGTCAGGACGCTGTTCGCACAGCTCAAGCTTTTAACGAGGGCGTTGACTTTACAGGCGTTGTGCTTTCTAAGTTAGATGGCGATGCGAGAGGCGGCGCTGCACTATCTGTTGCAAGCGTTACGGGCAAGCCGATTTTGTTCGCTTCTACTGGCGAAGGCTTGAAGGATTTTGAGATTTTCCATCCAGATAGAATGGCCTCCAGAATCCTAGATATGGGCGATATTCTAACGCTTATTGAGAATGCGCAAAAGCAGTTTGACGAGGAAGAATCTAGAAAAGCGGCCGCCAAAATATCTGAAGGAACTTTCGGACTAGACGACTTTTTGGATCAGCTTCAGCAGGTTAAAAAGCTTGGTTCTATGAAGAAAATTCTTGGCATGATGCCTGGAATGGCAGCGCATAGGCAGGAGCTTGAGCAGTTTGACGACCGCGAGATAGACCGCACAGAGGCGATTATTCGCTCGATGACGCCTAAAGAGCGCAAAGATACAAAGATTATTGATGGTTCTAGGCGCGCGCGAATCGCAGCTGGCGCGGGCGTTTCAGTTTCTGCGGTGAATGCGCTTTTGCAACGCTTTGAGCAAGCAGCTAAGATGATGAAGCGCATGAGCAATGGCGGCGGCGCAGGAATGCCTGGAATGGGCGGAATTCCTGGGTTTGGCGGCGGCGCAGGAAAGTCTAAGCGCAAAGACAAAAAGAGCAAGAAGAAGGGCGGAAAGTCTGGCAATCCTATGCGTCGCGAGGCCGAAGAGCGCGCACTTAGAGACCGCTTGTCTGGAAATTCTTCTGCAAGTAGTGCGAATGATGGCGATGACGCTAGCGAGTCTGCCTTTATGAAGAAGAAGCAGGATTTGCCTAATAATTTGCCAGAAAATCTTCAAAATCTTATGAGTGGCGAAGGTGATTTTGCTGGCGGAATGCCTGATTTGCCGCCTAATTTGGGTGGCGGACTCGCAGGTCTTTTTGGCAAATAATGTGAATAACGCAAATAACGAAAATAACCAGATAATGCGAATAATCAGTAGATGATTTACTCGATTTTACTTGCGATTTTACTTATTTCGCTTGTTTTGCTTCTAGTTTGGCAGTTGCTTAGGTGGCTGCCAGCTGGAGCAGATAAGCTAAAACCATTGCCCTATGTTATTGCGCTGCTGCCGATTGCTCCGTTTTGCGCAGGTTTTGGGCTAATCGCCAGCGCTGTGGCTGCAGTTGCAACACGCTCGCAAAATGAATTTTATAAATATTACGTATTTTTGTGCGTTGCATATGCACTGTTGTTCTTAATCTCTTTGAAATCGTATTCGCCGTATTTTTCAAGAAGATTGATGCGAATAAAACAGGAAAAATCGCCAGAATCATCACTAGAAAAATCACTAGAAATCCGCGTTATGACGCTTAATTGCAGATATGGCCATGCAAACGCGAGTCAAATAATAAAACTCGCAAAAACGCATAAAATCGACACGATTCTTTTGCAAGAAGTAAGCAAAAAACTTGTAAAAAACCTTGAAAAACTTGGGATTGAACGCGATTTTGCGCATGTGCAATTGGGAAATACAAACAAACACGAAAATGGCGGCTTTAACGCGATTTATACGCGACTAAGCAATATTAAGGAATCTTTTGGCAAGTCGATTAAGATTGATGCAGCAAACGTGCCAATTGTTACGGCGGTTGCTTGCGACTCATCTTTGGCGGCTTTCGACTCATCCGCGGAAAATCTTCTAATAACATTCGCCTCAGCGCATCCAAAATCGCCTATGCGCGGATGCGCGGCTTGGTGCAGCGGAATAATGGCGCTTGCAAAAATCGGCGAAAATCATAATAAAAGCGGATACAAAAAAGTCACAATAATAGGAGGAGACTTAAACTCCACCCCAGACCACCCAAGCTTTAGAACGCTACTAAAATCAGGCTTTTTAGACGCATCAATGCAAATCGGCAAGCGACTAAAGACTTGGCCAACGTGGCAAAAATGGCCAAATCTTGCGCTTGACCATGTGCTAGTAAAATCAACAGGCTGCAGCGCTAAAGCCACAGAGCAAAGCACAATTCGCGTGGACGGCAGCGACCACTTTGCGCTAATCGTTTGCGTTTCAATCCCCCTCTAGCTCCCCTCTAGCTCCCCGCTTATTCGCCCGAATAACAATGCTCTTTGCATACAATACCCCACTAAGTAAGGTAGAGATTCGAGATTTTTCGCGGCGAATCGACGACTTCGAGCTGCATAATGCGCGAGAAGTCACCTCGATTCGCTGAGCCGCTCAAAGCAGAAGCACTGCTTCTGCGCAGCGAAGACGTGAGCGCGGCTAATCCGCGCGAACGCAGAAACACCCAGCCCTCCTACACACCAAATATGAAGTCGCGCAAATAGCAAGCAAGGAAAAGACGCCCACGTCTTAGCCCGAATTTGTAGCTCAACACGCCAGTTTGAGCAACATTCTTGGCAAAATGCTTAGTCCACGCAATCAGTCATAATAGAAAAGTTATTCGCGTGAATCGAAGCCCTCTTATCGACCACGCGAGGAACAGTGGAACTCGCAAGGAGTGCCCCACACCCGAGCGAAATTCTACGACTCTAGTTATAAGGAGAGCCATTTTGGCAACCAAGATTCGTCTTAAGAGATTGGGCAAGAAGTTCTACGCCTTCTATCGCGTTGTGATTTCTGATTCGCGCAACAAGCGTAACGGCAAGTCCATCGAAGAGATCGGCATCTACGATCCAAACAAGCAGCCATCTTTGATTCAGATTAAGTCTGATCGCGCACAGTACTGGCTTGGCGTTGGCGCACAGCCAACCGAACCAGTGTTGAAGC
>CAMXWX010000035.1 GCA_947252975.1 uncultured Gardnerella sp. | reverse complement strand
TTGCCAATAAATCGTAAGCCGCTTGGCGCTCGCCATCCGATTGCGCGTATTATTGAAGATTTTGAAGACTTTTTTGTGTCTATGGGTTGGCAGATTTCTGCAGGTCCAGAAGTTGAAACAGAGTGGTTCGACTTTGATGCATTGAACTTTGGTCCAGATCATCCTGCTCGCCAAATGCAAGACACTTTCTACGTGCAAGGAAATCAAGCAAAGGATGCTGCAGGATTTGTTGGATCTAACATGGTTTTGCGTACGCAAACTTCTTCCGACCAGGTTCGCGCGTTAATTGAGAGAGGCGTTCCTCTGTACATTGCATCCCCAGGTCGCGTGTTCCGCACGGATGAGCTTGATGCAACGCATACGCCAGTCTTCCATCAATGCGAAGCTTTGGCTGTAGATAAGCACTTAAGCATGGCAGATCTAAAGGGTGTTCTTGATCGCCTTGCTGTTGCAATGTTTGGCCCAGATGCAAAAAGCCGTTTGCGCCCAAGCTACTTCCCGTTCACGGAGCCTAGCGCGGAGTTGGATCTTTGGTTCCCAGATAAAAAGGGTGGCCCAGGTTGGATTGAATGGGGCGGATGCGGAATGGTTAACCCGAACGTTCTTAAGTCTGCAGGCTTAGACCCAGATGTTTATACGGGATTTGCTTTCGGTGTTGGTTTGGAGCGCACTTTGCTGCTTCGTCACGATATTAACGATATGCACGATTTAGTTGAAGGCGATAAGCGCTTCGCAGAACAGTTTGTGATGGGAGAGTAACTCATGCCAATGGTAGATATTGACTGGCTTAAAGATCATGTTGAAGTGCCAGAAGGTTTGACTTATGCTCAGCTTGCTAAAGATTTGGTGCGAGTTGGCTTAGAAGAAGAAGAGATTCACGATTCTCAAGTTACAGGTCCTATTGTTGTAGGCTACGTTGTTGATGCTACTCCAGAGCCGCAAAAAAATGGCAAGGTTGTTAATTGGTGCCATGTTGATGTTGGAGATAAATACAACGAGGTAGACGAAAATGGCAATAAAGTTCCTCGTGGAATTATTTGTGGCGCTCCAAATATGGCTGCTGGAGAAAAGGTTGTTGTAACTCTTCCTGGCGCTGTTTTGCCTGGCGATTTTAAGATTGAGCCTCGCAAAACTTACGGCCACATTTCTAATGGAATGTGCGCGTCCGAGCGCGAGCTTGGTTTGGGAGATAGTCACGATGGCATTATTTTGCTTCGCGAATATGGATTCTCTAAAGCGGAATATGAGGCGTTAAAGCCTGGAGATGACGCAATGTCGCTTCTTCACTTAAACAAGCCTTTGCTAGAGATTAACATCACTCCTGATCGCGGATACGCGTTCTCGTACAGGGGTGTTGCGCGCGAATATCACCATTCAACTGGTGCTGCATACACGGATCCTGTAGTGGAACTTAATAATAAGGCAAGTCAAGTTTCTGTTGAAAACGCGTCTACAGATATTGAAGTTAGCATTGAAGATACAAACCCTATTCATGGTGTTGTTGGATGTGATCGATACTATGCGCGTGTAGTTCGCAACTTTAATCCACAAGCTGCAAGTCCTAATTGGATGCGTAGGCGTTTGACTCGCGCTGGAATGCGTGGAATATCTCTTGCAGTAGACGTTACAAATTACGTAATGCTCGACTTAGGTCAGCCTCTTCACGCTTATGATTTAGATAAGATTGAAGGCCCTATTGTTGTTCGCCGTGCTAAAGCTGGAGAGCATTTAACAACTTTAGATGGCAAAGATAGAGAGCTTAACGTTGAGGACTTGCTTATTTGCGATTCTCCAAAGGGAAATCACGGTTCGCGTGTTCTTGGACTTGCTGGCGTAATGGGCGGAATGTATGGAGAAGTAACAAGCGAAACAAAGAATATTCTTGTTGAAGCTGCACACTTTGATCCCGTTTCTATTGCGCGTACAGCTCGTAGACACAAGCTTCCAACCGAGGCTTCTCGTAGGTTTGAGCGCGGAGTAGATACTCAGCTTCAGCCTGCAGCTGCGCAAATGGCTGTTACAATGCTTAGCGAGTTTGGTTCTGGAGAGCCTTCTAATACGCCTACAGACGTAAACAATACTGTTGATAGAAACGTTATTGTTTTCAAAGCTAGCGAGGTAGAGCGCGTTTCTGGCTTAAGCATTGATTTGAACCGCATTAGCGATATTCTTACGGATATTGGTTGCTCGGTTGCTGGCGGCGGAAATGGCTCGTTCTCTGTTTTGCCTCCAACTTGGCGCCCAGACTTGAATGATCCATGCGATTTGGTTGAAGAAATCGCGCGCTTGGTTGGCTACGATGAGATTCCTGTTAAGGTTCCAGCTGTTCCTGTTACTGGCAAAACTGGTTTAACGCAGGAACAAGCAACTCGTAGAGCTATTGCTTATGAGCTTGCAGAAATGGGCTTGGCTGAATCTTTGAGCTACCCATTTGTTGGTAAGGAAGATTTTGATGCTTTCCGCGAAGACGTTGATTCTGTTGCTAAAGTTAGCGTAAAAATCGCAAATCCTTTGGCAGGAGACCGTCCTTGGCTTCGCAGGAATGTTCTTACCACTTTAGCTGGAACGGTTCGCAGAAATATTCGCCGCGGCTTGAGCAATGTTTCGCTTTATGAGCTTGGCCACGTGTATTTTGCAGATCCTAATGCTCCTGCAATTCCTGCTTTGCCTGGCTCGGTTCGCCCTACGGATGCTCAGCTTGCAGCTTTGGATGCAGGTTTGCCTAAGCAGCCTTTGCATGTTGCAGCGCTTTTTACTGGTAAAGCAGAAGAAACTGGTTGGCTTGGTACGCATCGAGACGTTGATTACAGCGATGCTCTAGAAGCTGTTCAGCGTTTAGGAAAGCGCATCGGCGTTGATTTTAAGATTTGTCAGCTTAGTGCAAACGATGCTCCTGCCTCTTGGCATCCAGGACGTACTGCCAAAGTGTTTGTTGCTGTTGATGGCGGCGACGATGTTGAAATTGGCATTGTTGGCGAGCTTCACCCTAGCGTGAATGAGAATTTGGATTTGCCAAAGCATTCTGCAGCATTCGAGCTTGATTTGAGCGCATTGTTTAATGCTATGCAAGTTAAGCCTGTTCAAGCAAAGCCTGTTTCTACATTCCCACCTGTTAAGCAGGACTTTGCGTTTGTTGCTCCTTCTTCTTTGAGTGCTAGCGACTTAGAGAAAGCTATTGTTAAAGCTTCTGGCGATTTGCTTGAGTCTATAGAGTTGTTCGATGTTTATGAAGGCGAGCAGCTTTCAGATGGTTTGCGCTCTCTTGCTTATTCTGTGACTTTTAGAGCTGCGGATCGTACGCTTTCTGGCGAAGAAATGGAAGCGGTTCGAGAAGCTATTACAAAAGCTGCTAAAGATTTGCATGCAACTTTGCGCGTGTAAAATCGTGAATTAGCTTTTAATTAATGCGGCTGAATAACTATTCTTTAGTTGTTTGGCCGCATTTTTTATTGTGATTTTATTGTGATTTTATTGTGATTTTATTGTGATTTTATTGTGATTTTTATTCAGTATATTCGTTATATCCAATATGCAAATATTAATAAAGATCAATAAATATTAGTAAATATTGGCCAATTTTGGTAAATATACGGAAAGTTATGCATATATACATGTATATTAGATTGGAATAGTTTTTTTAGAAAGGTTTGTCAGCTATGGTTCATGCAAAGAAGAATTTTGGGAATTTTGATGATAATGACTCTGCTGGCAAACAGCGTCCTGCAACTAAGGCTGCGCGATTAAACGCGATTGAGCAGGCGCTTTTAAGCGAGGTTATTACTTCTCAATCGCAGCTTGCTGCTGTTTTGGCTCGTAATGGTTTTGATGTTACGCAAGCAACTTTGAGTCGCGATTTAGACGAGATAAATGCTGTTAAAATTCGTCTTACAGATGGAAGAATTGCGTACGTCTTGGGAGATGGCACTGGCAACCGTCACGCAATGGATACGGTTAGGATTGATCAGCAAGTTGCAAGAACTCTTTCTGGTCTTATTACAGAAGTTGGATTTGCTAATAATATTGTTGTGATTCACACTCCTTCGGGTGCTGCTCAATATGTTGCTAGTGTTATTGATAGACAGCCGTTAAAGGGGATTTTAGGTTCGGTTGCTGGCGATGATACCGTGCTTATGGTTTGTGTTTCTAACGAAGAAGCAGAAAATCGTGCAAATTGGATGCTTTCTGTTGCGTCAAGGTAGTGGAAAATCTGTAGCAAAGCTGTGTGCAAAGATACAATTATTGATATAAATATACAATTATTCGTTATTTTGTAATATGCATTTGTGATATTCATTTGTAATATGCATATTCGATTAGAGTGGATTTTATGATTACTATTGCAACTTCAAACTTGAATGGTATTCGCGCTGCAGAGCGCAAGGGGATGCTTGATTGGGTGCAAAACCACACTCCAGATGTGTGGTGTATGCAAGAGGTTCGCGCTCCGCAAGATGCGATTGACCCGATTATGAGCAAAATCAAGGATTTGTATGCGTCTAAAAGTGGTGAATCTGTGCAAGATGAATCTGTGCAAGATGAATCTGTGCAAAATGAATCTGTGCAAGATGACAAGCAATTTTGCGTTACAAATCAGATTTGCAATATAAAAGGGCGTGCTGGAGTAGCGCTTGTAACGTCTTTGCCAGTTGTAGAGCAGCGTTACGGTTTGCCTTGTTTAAGCGAAGATGTGGATTCTGGCCGCTGGATAGAAACCGACGTGCATACGCCTGAAGGGTATGATATTACGGTTGCTTGCGTGTATGTTCACGCTGGAAATGTTGACGATCCGCAGAAAATGCATCAAAAATTCCGCTTTTTAGACACTATGCTTACGCGATTAGGGGAGCTTAGAGATATTGCTGCAAGTGGCGGAAATCAGGCGATTTTGTGTGGTGACTTTAATATTGCACACACCCCTTTTGATATTAAAAATGCTAAAGCGAATGAGAAAAGTGCTGGATTTTTGCCAGAGGAGCGCGCGTATATCGACCGCTGGATTAACGAGTATGAATTTGTAGACGTTATGCGAATGCTTGCTGGCAATATTCAAGGGCCGTACACGTGGTGGAGTCAGCGAGGCAAAGCTTTTGATAACAATGTTGGATGGCGTTTAGACTATCAATTTGCAACTCCAGAGCTTGCAGAAACTGCTTGCGGATTCGTGATTGATCGCGCTCCAAGCTACGATTCGCGCTGGTCGGATCACGCTGCGCTAAGCATAAGATACAATGTGTGATTTTGCTTTGCTTGTGGTAATCTGGTGAAGTTGAGTAAAAGTGGCATTGGCCGTTAGAAAAGAGGAATTATGGGATGGTTTAAGTCGAAGCGCAAGGCTAAAGCTGATAGTAAAAATGCTGGAAATCTTGCGGATTTGCAATCCCAAAATTCGGCCTTAAACGAGCTTATTGAAGGCGGATACAGCGCAGACACGTATTTGGGTCGAGGAAATCTTAGAGGACCTTGGAATATTTCAGACGAAAAGGTTCCTGATTTAAGTACGTATATTGACTTCGGAGCTATTCGCATTCCGTATTTGCAAGGAATAGAGTTGCGCGTAAAAAAGCAGCGCGAGTCTAACCAAGTTCTTGGCATAACAGTTACGTATAGGTCTTCTAGCGTAGAAGTTGAGGCGTTTGCGGCTCCTAAAACAGAAGGAATTTGGAGCGAAGTTCGCGCGGATTTGCTTAAGGGAAATTCTGATGCCAGGGAAGTGAATGGCGTTTTTGGCAAAGAGATTATATTGCCAGTTGAAGTGGAAGATAAAACTGTAGATACGCGAATTGTTGGAGTGGATGGCCCGCGTTGGATGCTTCGTGGAGTCTTTTCTGGTGTAGCTGCTGGCGATTCTTCGGTTGCTGGCGATTCTTCGGTTGCTGGCGATTCTTCGGTTGCTGGCGATTCAAAAAAGGCGAGTGATGAAGCAGTTTTGCTTAATAAGTGGTTTAGTGACATTGTTGTAGATCGCGGAAGCGAGCCATTAGCACCAAGAGATATGATTCCAATGCATGATGTTGTGGTTCCTAGAGATTCTGACAATGGTGGTTCTGATAATGTTGATTCTAACAATGGTGATTCTGGCGAAATTCCAGGCCGTCCAAAGGGGCCACTTGGCGCAGATCAGCAGGTAGAAGTCAAAACTACGCTAACTCGCGGTCCAATGTTCTCCGAAGTTCGTTAGTAAAATAAAACAGCAAAAGTCGAATAGCAAAAGTCATGCAGCAAAGGATATTGTCTTGGAAAAAAATGCGCGCAACAAAAAACGCTCAGGATTAGCCTCTTTAGCTTCCATTGGATCCGAAGAAAAAGCGTTTTCTGTGATTGACTCCATTGGCGGAGTTCGTGGCGTAATTGAATCCATGCTGCCAGGCTTGCTGTTTGTTATTTGCTTTGTTGTAACGCGGAACGTACAAACAACAGTTATTGCGTCTGCAGCTCTTGCAGTTTTGCAAGTGGTGGCGCGACTTATTCAACGTCAGTCGATTATGGGCGCGCTAAGTGGGCTTGTTTCCGTTGGAATCTGCCTTATTTGGGTGTGGACGAGTCATCAAGCGCGCGACTACTACATGATGGGCTTTATTACAAACGCTGTGTACGGTGTTCTTCTTGCGATTTCGCTGATTGCGCGTGTGCCAGCTCTTGGGCTTGTGATTGAGTCGATTCGCAAAATGCCTACGGAAAATTTTGGCGCTTGGCTGCACGAATGGCTTGATTATAAGCCACTTAAGCGCGCGTACATGTATGTTACTGGATTATGGATTGGCGTTTTTGCGCTGCGACTCGTTTTACAAGTGCCATTATATTTGACAAATCACGTTGTGTGGCTTGGCACTGTTCGATTGCTTATGGGATTGCCGTTCTGGGCGCTCGCGATTTGGGTTTCTTACTTGATTATTGCAACGCCGTTTATGCGTCTTCATCATAAAAATCGCGAAGAAAATTATCGCGAAGAAAAGCAGATTGACGAAAAACAGATTAGCGAAAAGCAAAGTGAAGAGAAGCAGAACTAAGGGGTAGTACATGCAAGTGACGATGCGAATCGAGCGTTATGCGGATCAAGGAAGATGCGTAGGTCATCTTGACGGACGCGTTGTATTCGTGCGATTTGCGCTGCCTGGTGAGCTGGTTGTTGTGCGTATGGATGAGCCGATGCGTGCAAAAGCGCACTTTTTTACTGGCGAAGTTGTAGAAGTTTTGGAGCCTAGTGCGGATCGTGTGGAGCCGCAATGGAAGCTCGCTGGCCCTTTGGCTCAGGGCGGCGGAGTTGGCGGCGCGGATTTAATTCACGTTTCTTTGCCTGGTCAGATTCGTTGGAAGGCTTCCGTAATTGCCAATCAATTCCAGCGCTTAGCGCATATGGATGTTGCGGAAAGCGATGTTAGTGTTGAGCGCATTCCAGGGGACGAGGAGCTTAACGGATTTAATTGGCGTACGCGCATGGAGTTGGTTGCGGATGATGAAGGGCGATTGTCTATGCGTAAGCGCGAGTCGCATGATCGCATTGCGATTGATACTATGCCACTTGCGTCGCGCGCGGTTTTAGCTGTTGCGGATTCTTTGGACTTGTGGAATCGTTCTTTCTCGCCAAATGCGCAAATTCGTCTTGCTGTTCCAGAGCCTCGGGTTGAGGGTTTGGATTTTAATGACAAGGCTGCGCTTCTTGATGCGATTGGCGAAAATTATGCGCTTATAGTAAATGATGAGTTGGTTGCAGGATCGGCTTTGTTGCGCGAGCGCGTGCGCGTTGTGGCTGCTTGCGATTCATCGCGTGCGCGTACTTTTGATTACGATGTTGACGCGCGCGGTTTTTGGCAGATTCATCGCGCAGCTCCAGAGCATTTGGTGAGCTACGTTTTGGGACTAGTCCGTTCTGCGCTTGGGGGGCGTAGTAAGAATACGGTTTTGTGGGATTTGTATTCTGGATCCGGTTTGTTTACGATTCCGCTTGCGACTTTGGCTAATGTTGGCGGGAATTTATCTAGTTCTGCTGGCGATTCTGGTTCTGCAGAGCCAGCGCGCGTGCTTAGTATTGAAGGTGCGCCGATTGCTGTAAAGAATGCAAGGCGAAACATTGGGCGCGCAGGTCTTAGCAGAGATATTGTTGAAGCTTTGCAAGGCGATGTTGCGCAAACGCTTGAATCGCAGGTGTTTAAGGCGAGTAAGTCGTCTAAGATTGTTCGCCGATTTGCGCATCCTGATGTTGTTGTGTTAGATCCTCCGCGCGCTGGTGCTAAAGCTCAAGTTTGTAAGCAGATTGCGAAGTCTGGAGCAAGAGCTGTTGTGTATGTTGCTTGCGATCCGACTAGTCTTGCTCGCGATGTTGGCACGTTTAGGGAGCTTGGCTACAGCGTTCAGTCTTTGCGCGCGTTCGACATATATCCCAACACTCATCACGTTGAGACGGTAGCACTTTTGTCCAAACTTGATGTCGATAAGCATATAAATATTGAAATTGAGCTGGATGAGCTTGATTTGACAAGTGCTGAAAGTAAGGCAACATATGCTCAAATCAAAGAATATGTTTGGAATAAATTTGAATTAAAAGTTCCGACATTATATATTGCACAGATAAAAAGGAAATGTGGAATAGAATTACGAGAACATTACAACAAGTCTAAAAAGGAGAAACAAATTATTCCACAGTGTACACCTGAAAAAGAAGAAGCTATCATGGATGCCTTGAGACACTTCAAAATGATTGAATAGAAAGGGAAGATATTTTATGAGATGGACAATAAAAATAATCTTTTTCCCAATCAGCTTCCTGCTTAGTATTCTCACTGCATTTCTGACATTCTTACTCGGAATAGGAACGGCACTGCTATATTTGCTGATGATGTTTTGCATATTTGGAGCAATAGCATCTTTCTTACAAAAAGAAGTTACCATCGGAATCGAAGCATTGATTATCGGATTTTTAGTTAGTCCATACGGCGTACCGATGATTGGAGCAACCGTTATAGCATTCTTTCAGGGAATCAATGAAGAGATAAAATCAATTTAAAAAATTTCATCAAAATGGTAACCAAAGGTGATAGAAAAACTATCGTCTTTTTCTTTGCAAATTTTAAGAGAGGAGGTGAAGCGATGGACTTTGACTATTTCTATAACAGAGAAGCAGAGCGATTTAACTTTTTGAAAGTGCCTGAAATATTAGTAGATGGAGAAGAATTTAAGGGGTTATCGGCAGAAGCAATTATCCTATACTCTATGCTTCTAAAGCGTACAGGAATGTCCTTTAAAAATAAATGGATAGACAAGGAAGGCAGAGTATTTATCTATTTTACCGTCGAAGAAATTATGAGAAGAAGAAATATCTCAAAGCCAACAGCCATAAAAACATTGGATGAGTTAGACAGTAAAAAAGGAATCGGACTGATTGAAAGAGTAAGGCTTGGACTTGGAAAACCTAATATCATTTATGTAAAAGACTTTATGAGTGTATTTCAAGCAAAAGGAAATGACTTTCAGAAGTCAAAAAACTTTACTTCAGAAGTAAAAGATGTTGACCTCAGAAGTAAAGAAAATGAACTTCAGGAAGTTAAAAATGTTAACTCTAACTATATAGAGAATAATAAGAGTAAGTATAGTAAGAGAGAATATAGTTTTTGCGAAAACGGACTTGGAACATTTCAAAATGTATTTTTAACTGATGAAGATATTTCTGATTTACAAATCAAACTAAATGCACAGCTTGATAATTACATTGAACGCTTATCTGCATATATCAAGAGTACCGGAAAGATCTATAAAGACCATAAAGCGACGATCCTTTCTTGGTTTTATAAAGATCAGGGCAAAAGCAAGCAGCCGAAAACATCAAATGTCCCGACATGGGAAGAATATAACAAAGGAGAACATTTATGAAAAGAGAATTGGGAAAAATAATGATAGAGGATGTAGAATTTGCCTATGATTCTGAAAAATGGAAAGTCTAAAAGGCTATCTGACAGATGAACTTCAAGCTCTCAATGTTGAT